>NZ_QSIG01000010.1:0-80112 GCF_003468525.1 Prevotella sp. AM34-19LB
ATCCCAAGGTGGAATCTATGGTTTGAGCTAAAAGAGCATCAAATTGCTCCATAATAGAAAAAATTCCTCCAAAAGGAGTGAGTTTCTCAGATTTTATTTGTATCTTTGCATGTCATATTAGAGTTTTGCTTGTCTTCTTTTCGCAACACTAAGGTAAGTGAAAATTCTGACATGGCAAAATCCTGGGCAACTTTTTGTTGCTCAGGCACTTATAAATAATATTAAACTATAGTGTTGCGGAATTAAGGTATACGAAAAAGCCCCAACCTTATGCGGGAACATAAGATTGGGGGAGAAAATGAATGTATGAGATGAGAACGGAAAATTATATGTGGAAATGGATGTTGGTGAGCCACTTCTTGACATCAAAACATGGACACTCCTTGTGGACACCGGGGAGATCTCTGTGGCCTAGGATCTCGGCTTCAGGATAGTCGGTACAGAGACTCTTCAGAAGCTCTCTCATCGCAGCCTTTTGGGCTGGCGTGCGGGTGTCGGCAGGACGACCATTGGCATCCAGACCACCCTCGTAACAGATGCCGATGCTGTGGGCGTTGTAATGACGGGCATGAGCGCCAGGCTCCGACTCCGGACGGCACGGATAAATCACTCCGTCTTTCGTGATGTAATAGTGATAACCGATGTCACGGAAACCACGTGCTAAATGACACGCCTCCAATTCGCCTACCGTGAAGTCCTGGGTGACTCGTGTGGCACTGCAGTGGATGACGATTAAATTGATCTTTCTGTTCTTGTTCATAGGCAACTCTTGTTAATGAATACTGAATACTGATTACAGAATACTGATTACTGATGATGGATTCATTCCTATCCCTTGCAGCTCTGCACGCAGACGGCAGAAGCAATGGCGGTAAGTACTGTGATGATAAGATTGATGATCTTCTTGATGGTTTCTTTTCTCATGGTCTGATGATTTACTAAAACTTGATTTACTAAAACTTGATTTACTAAAACTTGATTTACTAAAACTTGATTCAACTGAAATGTTCATAACTAGGGAGATATCCTAAAAAGGAAGCCCTATCACCCAGACACCCGTTCAGAGCTTGCTTTTGATGATTGTTGCAGATGATTCCTGCCTCTTGATGCTCTCGGAATGCCCCTGACGCCATACGGCTCCCTTCTTTCAGATTTTACTATTCTCGGCTACAGACTTACGTTGTCGTCGCCGCCTCCATCTGTCGTTCCGCTATCCGTGGTTCCACCGCCACCCTGCTGGGTGTTATCGGTGTTGCCACCGCCGCCTTCAGTCTGGCTGCCACCACCTCCGGTAGTCTGGCTGCCACCACCTGATGGATTATCCTTGCCGGTATCATCCGGATTTCCTGGATTCTCCGTTACAGGAGCTGCCAGATTGATGAGCTTGATCGTGGTGTCAAGATTCTCGGTCTTGAGCTCGCCAGTGGCTCTGGCTCTCAACTTCAACCCCAGGATGTACTTCGCCACGTTGTAGTTCTCCTTGTAGGTGCACCGCCCTTCACCTTCAGTCCGAGGGAGAAAATGGCGATGTCGGCAAACTTCACATTCTTGCCCAAGAGGAGCAACTCCTTGGTGCAGGCAGCTGCATCGGTCAGCATACCGAGGATGGCGCCCTTGCTGTAAGGGGTGTTGTGGCTAGCCATGTGAGCGGCGAGCTCTTCGAGTCCGATGGTCTCATCGGATACTACTCGTGGAAACCATTTGCCGCAAGCTTCGGCAATCTTCTGGTTCGTGTTCTGGTATAAGACAATTCTGATCATAACGTTTAAATGGTTAAATTATTAAAGTTAATCGGCGCTGCGCATTGCCCGTGGTTCTTTCTGAATCACAATGCAAAGATACAACATTCAGAATCCGCCATTCACGGTTTCTCACGTTTACTCACGGTTTCTCACTGATTTTCACGTCTTTTTCTGAAGATAAGCCCGGAAGGATGAATTTCTTCCTATGGCTCGCCCAGATAGTCGAAGATATGGCTACCTGTATCGGGCTGAATTCCTTCGACCATTTGGTGTAGCCGCTCTTCACCAGAACATCGTGGAGAGGCTTGCAGCGGTTGATCCATCTTCTGAGATGGGCACTTGCCACTTCGGGAGTGGCATCAGGGAAATACTCAAGAGCTAACTCTTGCTTGGAATAACATTTCTGTTCCATATTGATTGAAATTTAAAAGTGACTTGTTTACGATGCCTAAGTGACTTACTTACGAGCCGTAAGTGACTTGCTTAGGATGCCTGAGTGACTTACTTAGGATGCTGGAGTGACTTACTTCCGGGTGACAGGGTGACACCGGTGACAGGCTTTTCCAGAAATCTCTCTCACGTAGGCGGGCGGGAGGCTTTCTGGAAAATTTTCCTGCCTGCCCGCGTGAGGAAAGTTTTAGAAAACAGGTGTCACCGCCGTCACCCGTCATCAGAATGGAAGATTGCTGCTGGCATCGATTCCCTGGGAAATCTGATAGTTTCTGATCTCTTCTGCCGTACGGATGATGGCGATGAAACCACGACTGTGCTTGGTGCGTAACCTGTTGAATCCCAGGTCGCTGAATGCCTTGCTGATCTTCTGGCTGCTCAGCTTCTGAGTGATGTTGCAGCCGATGATCTGCATCGCTCGGGCTACGGACACAAACTCCCCTGTCTCTCCCTCCGAAGGCTTCCGGAAGTAGAGATCCACCAGTTCCTGTTCGAGGCGTGGCGTCTCGAATTTACTGTTGTGCCGGTTCTGCCGCTCTATCTCTTCATCCGTAAACCAGTAGCGGTAGCCGCTCTTGTAGAGGCGTAAGCCTGGGCATAGATGCCGGGATGATTGAAGGGATGCAGGCGAGGGGAGACGATGCTCTCTACCTCGAAAGGCAGCCAGCGGCGGGTACCCGTAGGATCGTTCAGAAACTCGGGATTGTTGCCCGTACCGCAGAAGCTATTGATATGCTTGCGCTGCTCGGCATAGTGGGCATAGGCGGCTCGCTCGTTGATATACTGCATCGTCACCGCAGCCTTCAGCTGGTTCATCTCCGAGGCAGACATCGTATCCAGCTCCTCGCAGCAGATGAGGGCGTACTGCGAGAGGGCGATGAGATCATCCTTCGTCATTCGCTTGGCATTGGTCTTCGTGTAGAAGTACTGCTTCAGCTCCGGCGGAAGGAGATGGTTGAACCAGGTGGTCTTGTTGGCACCCTGTCTTCCGATATAGACCAGGATGACATTGTTGACCGCCTCTTCGTCCAGCCAACCTGCAATCATTGCCACGAGCCACTTTTTCAGGCATTCCTCGAAGCTCAGCACGGAGCTGTCGGTATCCTTTACCTTCACGGTGGCAGCGAGTCCGGCGATGTAGTCCTTGTCGCCCTCCTTCCAGGGCGGGAGATGGGCGAAATAATCCTCGAAGGGATTGAATACGGGCGTATAATCGCTCTCGATGATATTGCGCATATCCAACTTGTTTACTTTCGCCGTGAGCGACATCTTGGTCCAGAGCGAGTTGACATGTCGGTCGAGGAGTATCTGCCATTTTGGCGGTTTGTCGGAAGCGGCGGAAGGTGATGCGCCTTCTGGGATTTCCTGGAACTCGTATCGCTGGGTGATGAGATTGTATCGGAGACGGATATGCTCATCGAGAAAAATTCTGATTTCCTCAACCGATGCGAAGCGGTTGTCACTGCCGCCGTTTCCACCGCCTCCACCACCACCTCCTGATGCCTTTCTGCTGGCACCGGGGGTGTTGTCGTAGCACGACTTAATGACCTGTTCCACATCATTATACTCAGGGAACTTCAGGAGAGCCCACTTCAGTACATCGGCATGGGCATAGCGCTTTCTGGCGAGCATATAGCCCGCCCGCATCACATATTTGTTGTGATTGTGCGGCTCGTAAATAATATTGTCGGCTGCGAGTTTCGGTTTGATGATTTGCTCGTAGTAGGTGTTGATGCGGTCCTGTTTCTTCAGCTGCTGATTCTTCTTCGTTGCCTCAGTATGAAATTTTGAAATTTCCTCGGCGGTGAAGGGTTTGGCACAGGATTTGTAGTATGCATCGGGATCGTAGGCGAGTCCGCTGAGCCGATTGACGTTCTTGCACTGGAAGTCGGCTTCTTTGCCAATGAGCTGCTGATAGTAGTCATTGCCCTTGGCGAAGGCAGCGGGGTAGTCATCTCCCTCATAGGGATAGATGACTCGGATACCATTTCCGCTCATCGTGATGTAGCAGAGCAGGGTATGCGGATCGTCGCAGAGTTTCTGTTTCAGGGCGTTGAGAGCTGTGATGTCGGGAGGCACCTCGGGGAAGAGCTCATCGAAATCTACGAGAGATAGGTGGGTGAGTTCCCGGATGTTGTCCTGACCTTTGCCTCCTTCGAGGTAGCAGGCTGGGGCGAAGAGGGGTGCATCCGCCTTAAAGGTTTTTTTGCCTGTTTGACGGTAAGACTGGGTGAGGAACATGAGTTTCTTATCGGTTTTCATGAATGAAACCAGGCTTTCGAGGTCTCCCTGTATGGGAGTCTTGCTGGTCATGTTTGCGAATTGTGATACTTTTTTCTTCATTTTATCATCTGCTATTGTTGGTAAAGCGGATTGTTCCGTTTACATGATTTAGTGAAAGGAGTTGGGGATAGGCAGTATCTCGCTGGTTTCATATCGCAAAGTTACAAAAAAGGATAGAAATGTTGATTCCCATAGTGGGAATTTTCAAGTATATTTTTTTAAATATTTTAAATTATTTTAATCATGTTTCATAGTAAAATTGACATTGACATGCATTTATTTGGCAAAACATTGTGCAAGATCATGCATGACAATGAGATTAACTGCGCAGATTTCGCAGCCAGCATTCAGCTGGGTCCAAAGTATCTTGCGGGAGTCTGAAAAGGTGAGGAAGTGTATAACCATGGTATTTATGTGAGAATCGTGGATGGGCTGAAAGGCTTTCCTTTGAAAGAGGATTATAAGTATATTAGAAAGAAACTTATCCGTGCTTCGTTTGGGGATGAGGTATAAAATAAAAGAACGCAAGCCCGCTAGGCGTTCCGCCGGATTTGAAATCCGGCGTCAAAAAATGTCCTTACCTATTTAGGCTCTGCGGATTTGCAATCCGCAGCAAAGGAGTATGCTTTTCCTTTTGTTGGGGGATTGCAAATCCCCCGGTTTTAATAGGTCGAACCTTTTTCTACGGCGGATTGCAAATCCGCCGGGACGCCTAGCGGTAGGTCTCCAAATCTGCGTAATCTGCGAAATCTGCGTGACCTAAAAAAATACTTACTGC
The DNA here is from genome assembly GCF_003468525.1 of Prevotella sp. AM34-19LB. Taxonomy (NCBI): domain Bacteria; kingdom Pseudomonadati; phylum Bacteroidota; class Bacteroidia; order Bacteroidales; family Prevotellaceae; genus Prevotella; species Prevotella sp. AM34-19LB. Next base: position 5,254 of record NZ_QSIG01000010.1, read on the forward strand.
TTATTCACAGGATGTCTTTTTCCTCAAGCTATACTTTCCGTGCTTATCGAATACAATCCAATAGAGCACAGGAAGGATGGTGGCGATGAGCACCATCGAGATGAGGGTTCCGAAGAAGATGACGGCTCCCATCGGAGACCACAATGTGTTGTTCTCTATCATCATCGGTAAAACACCTACAGAGGCGGCAGCCGAGGTGAGGAAGATAGGACGCATACGGCGCTCACCAGCCTGGAAGGCGGCATCTCTTACCGAAAGACCCTTGTCGCGGCGAAGCTCCTCGGCATAGTCGAGCATGATGATACCGTTTCTTACCAGAATACCCATCAGACTCACGACACCCAGAATGCAGGTGATGCTGACATCGAAGCCGGTAATCAGGAGTCCTATCGCTGCACCGAAGATGCAGAGCGACATGGAGGAAAGATTCACCAGAGCCAGGCTGATGCGCTTGAAATGGAAGAGCAGAATGAAGAAGATGATCAATACCGCTATCAGCACTCCCGATATCACCTGTGGCATGGTTTCGCCATCCTTTTCTGCCATACCGCCAATCTCCCAATCCAGATCGGTACCGAGCGGGAGTTTCGATATCTTCTCTTTCAGCTTGTTGGACAACTGGTTGGCATTATAACCTCTCAACGGTTCACCGACGATGGAAATGGTGCGTATGCCATTGCGTCGGACGATGCAGCCATCGTGCCAGTCGGGAGAAATCTTAGCCAGCTGACGGAGCGGCACACTCGATGTTCCGCCCATCACAGGGATGTATTCGTTGGCAAGGTCGCTGTCGTTCTCCGACTTCAGTACCATCTTCACCGGATAATCGCCTTCCCAGAGGGTGGACATCGGAATGCCATCACCAAAATGAATGGCAAGATCGGCAGAGAGCAGCGTCTTGTTCACACCCAGACGATTGGCCTCGGTAGCATCCGGCGTAACCCGGATGCCCGGCAACGGCTCCTCGAAATTGGTACGGATCAGATTGATACCTTCTATCTGATGCATGCAGGCGGCTATCTTCCTGGCGGCTGCCTTCAGATCGCTGATGCTGTCGCCGCTCACTCTTACTTCGATAGGGTAGCTGGCATTGTTGTAATCCATCTGCTTGAAGCGGATGTAGCAATCCGGGAAGTAGTTGGAGTAGCGGTCGGCATATCGGTCGAGTACCTCTTCAGTGGCACCGTTATCTACTGTATTCACGATGAACTGGGCAAAGTTGGGACCGCCAATCTGCGGAGCGTAGGTGGTATGGAAACGGGGTGAACCCTGTCCGATAAACGTGGTTACCGCCGTTACCTGCGAGTCGCGCTGCAGGACGTGAGCCATCGAATCTGCCACCTGTGCAGTTCTATCGGCTGTGGTTCCGTTAGGGAGATAGAACTCCACGGCAAACTGGTTTCTCTCGGCAATAGGCATCATTCGCTGCGGAAGATTCACGAAGATGACGGCACTGATGCTTACCAGTACCACGCCCACGATGAGGGTGATGCGAGGACTGGCGAAACAGTGCTTCAACAGCCAGGTGTAACCCATCTGAAGATAATCGAGCGGCTTCTTCCGGGCGTTGGGGGTAGGCTGACTGCTGATGCCCTGATGAATCACCCTATATTGTAAATAAGGTGTAAGCAGCAGCGAAACTGTGAGCGAGATGCTCAGGATGATGAACATTGCCCAAGGGAACGACTTGACGAAATCGCCCATGTCACCATGCATGGTAAAGAGGAACGGGAAGAAGGTGAGCGAGATGCTGAGCGTGGCGGAGAGTACCGACATGAAGAACTCACGTGGGGCAGCGATGGCTGCGTGCCAGCGCGACATGCCGTGGCCCAGCTTCTCCATATAGTTGTCGATAATGACAACGGAATCATCCACCACCATACCCAGGGTTACGATGAGGGCTGCCAGGGTGACGGTGTTCAGTTCCATACCGAAAAGATAGAAGATGCCCACCGAAGAGAAGATGGTGATCGGGATGCTGAGGGCGGATACCTCTGCCACGCGGCGTGGCATAAGCAGGATGACCACGATGATGACGGAGATGACCGATGTGAGCAGTTCTCGGAGGAAGTTGAGCACTGATTCGCTTACCACCTTGCTCTGGTCGGTGATGGTATTGATATGCACATCTTCGGGCAGGGTCTGCTCAAACTCATCCATCGCCTGGTGAACGTCTTTTCCCATCTTCACGATATCATTGCCCGGTCGCATCTCTATGGAGAGGAGCACGCATTTGTTGCCGTTGCTCTTGATGTATTTGCTCAATTTGGGATATTCTCTCCTGATCTGGGCAATATCCTTCAGGCGCACGATGTTGCCCTTGGGGTCGGAATAGACAATCTGTTCTGCCACATCGCGCTCGTTGTTGTAGGAGTCGGTGATGTGGATGGGCAGGTTGAGGTTGCCCAGCTCCAGGTTTCCACTCATGGTGGTGAAGCCCTGTAGGGCGAGCTGGTTGAGTACCTTGTAGGAACCGATGCCGTATTTAGCCAACTTGTTCTGGTCCAGATAGATACTGATCTGCTCGTTCTCCAGTCCGTAGGTACGGAGGTTGGAGATGGCATCGATGCGGCGCAGGCGGTCCTTCAACCGGTCGATGTAGGTGTTCAGTTCCCGATAGGTTTTCTGCTTGCTTTCCATCGTGATGAGCAGGGCAGAGGTATCGGCGATGTCGTCCACTGCCTGCAGGGCGAGAACGCCTGATGGGAGTGATGCCTTGAAGGCCTGCAGTCCGTGCTTGAACTTGCTCCAGAAGGCATCCCTGTCTTCTACATCATCGTTGAGTTCCAGAAATACGATCAGCATGCCGTCCTTGCTCTGGGTGTAGGTTTTCTTCTTGTTGACCTCCTTGTATCCGAAGATGAAATTCTCCAGCGGTTTTGCCACCCGTTCTTCCACCTCATCGGATGTGGCACCGGGATATACGGCAACGCAGGCACCCTGGCGGATGGTGAATTGCGGCATTTCCTGCTTAGGCATGATGTAGATGCCCAGAATGCCCACGAAAACGAGCATACCCATGAGGAGCATCACGATATTATGGTTGCACATCGCCGATTCGATGAACGAACGCTTGATGATGCGGTTGGGTTTTCTCGTAATGCGAGCCTTGATATGGTCGTGAAGAGCGGTGTCCTTGATATCTTGATTCATATCTTTTCCCTCCACAATTTATCGGTTGTTACTCTTTCCGGTATCCACCATCATACCTTCTGATACCTTCTGCTGACCATTGATGATGACCTGGTCGCCAGTATGAAGTCCCGAGAGAATGATGATGCCATCTCCCTCGAAATCGCCTATGGTTACAGGTTGCTGGTGCGCCTTGCCGTTTACTACGGTCCAAACGAATCGGGAGTTATCTACATCCAATTCAACGCTTTGCGGCGGAACGATGATATGAGCCGGTGCTGCTGCGCTGCCCTGAATCTGGGCATTGCAGACCATACCCGGGAGCAGACGACCCTGTGGATTGGTGATACCCACCTTGATGTCGTAGGTATGTGAGATAGGATTGGCATCGATGCCTTTTTCTGAGATGGTCCCATAGAAGACGGCTCCGGAAAGAGCGGCAACCGTCAGCTTCACCTTATCGCCTACGTGGAGATGCGAGATTTCTGCTTCGGGTACGGATACCTTGGCATTGACCTGAGCCACATTGGCGAGTTTCAGCACGGGCTGACCAGGAAGCACATAGGTTCCCATATCCACATTCTTGGCAGCGATGACGCCAGAAAACGGAGCTGTGAGTGTGGAGTGGGAGAGTTGCTGACGGGCGATGCTTTCGGCAGCCTTCGCCTGTTCCAGTTTACTTTCTATCTCCACCCATTTCATATCCGAGATGGTTCCTGACTGATGGAGGGGCAGGAATCTCCTGTAGGCATCTTCTGCCTGCTTCAGGGTGGTGAGGGTAGCCCGGTGAGCCTCCTTCACGGTAGTAGGGTTGATGGTGGCGAGCAACTGACCTTTGCTGACTCTGTCACCCTCATCTACACGGATGGAAGTGATATTTCCGGCGATTTCGAAACTGAGTGTTGATCCCATCTTTTCCTCGATGGTACCCACATAGTCTTTCGTTCCCCCCAGGTTTGTATTTCCTACAGAGATTGTTTCCACCTTGATATTCTTCTTTTCCATCTTCCTGGCTTTTTCCGTACATCCTGTCAACAGCAGGCAGAATCCCGTAATCATCAGACTGCATCCCATGAATATCAGACAGCTGCTACTGCATTTCATGAGCCATCCTGTCATACTATCTTTCTTTTTCATATCTTCTTCTTTTTGTTATTTTTTTGCAAAGGTATGAAATAATGGCGAATGTAAGGGGAACAAAGTATTAAATATGTTTAAGAACTAACGTTTTTTTAGAAAAAAGATGTACCTTTGCATATTGGAATAAACCATATAATTAAAATTCAATATGAAGAAAATCTTATCTATTGCTTTTGCTGCCTTATTGGCAACATCTTCTTTTGCCCAGAAAAGCGAAACGCTGCTGGAGCGCAACCAATTAGCAAAAACTCCTCCTATGGGATGGATGACATGGAACCTCTTTAAAGGTGACATCAGTGAACAGCTGATCAAGGAAACTGCCGATGCCATGGTAGAACACGGTTTCCGTGATGCCGGTTACGAATACATCTTTATAGATGACTTGTGGCAGGGAGGTCGTGACCGCCATAATAACATCATTCCAGACCCTAAGAAATTCCCGAATGGTATCAAGGCACTTGCCGACTATGTACACTCCAAGGGATTGAAGTTGGGTATCTATTCTGATGCCGCCCAGCTTACCTGCGGTGGATGGACAGCCAGTTATGGTTTCGAGGAGCAGGATGCCCGCACCTTTGCTTCGTGGGGTATCGACTATCTGAAATATGATTACTGCAATGCTCCAGAGGACAGTGCCACAGCCCGTAAACGCTATCATACGATGGCTCAGGCTTTGAGCAAATCGGGTAGAAACATCGTTCTCGGTATCTGTGAATGGGGACAGCGCAACGGCGAAGAATGGTGTGAGCAGGTAGGCGGTTCGCTCTGGAGAACCAGCTATGATGTAAGAGATATGTGGAAAGATATCGTGAAGCAAGGCGGTATGGGTATTCTCGATATCGTGAATATCACAGCACCGCTTGCCAAGGATGTTCGCCACGGACAGTGGCCTGATATGGATATGCTGGTTGTGGGACTGAATGGCAAGGGCGGACCATCCAGTGATCTGGGTGGAGTTGGCTGCAGCTATACTGAGTATCAGACCCAGATGAGTATGTGGTGTATGATGTCATCAGTACTGGCATTGAGCAACGACCTCAGAAAGCTTCTGCTGAGGATAAGCGCATTCTTCTGAACAAGGAAATCATCGCTATTGATCAGGATCCGTTGGGCAAGGCTGCTGAGCGCAAGGTAAATCAGGCTGATCATCAGATTTATGTTCGTCCTTTGGCAAATGGTTCTCATGCCGTTGCCATTCTTAACTGTGGTGATAAAGATAAGTCTATTCAGGCAGATTTCAAGCAGTTGGGCTTAAACGGCAAGTATCTGATAAGAGATGTATGGCAGCATCGCGACATTGCCAAGAAGGCAAACAGATGGAAAGGCACCGTGAAAGCTCACGAAACCAAGGTGTTTGTATTGAAATAAGCTATAAGTTGGGCTCTCTTTCTAAGTATGATGAGAGCCCCTACTTTTTTCTTTTAAGGGACGTTATGATAAATAGTGGTTATGAAAAGCATCGTTTAGGGAAATTCCTCTATCGGTTTAGGGAAAATCCTTACTATACCTCCATAAATCGCCTTATCTTTGCAGCAGAAATCAGAAAGATGACGGAATTGACGATGATTCGGGAATCTGATGGTTTCCTGGAAAATGGAAGTTTAACATATTAATAAGATAAGATTATGAAGAAGTTTATCATAGCACTAGTAGCAATGTTCATGATGACATTCACTTCTGCATCAGCAATGAGTTATGAACAGGCTCGCCAGCAGGCTCTGTTTCTGACAGACAAAATGGCTTACGAGCTGAATCTGACAGATGATCAGTATGAGGCAGCTTATGAGGTGAACCTCGACTATCTGATGGGCGTAGATACCTACGACGATCTCTACGGCATCTATTGGCGCCAGCGTAATCTCGACTTGAGCTATATCCTTCTGGATTGGCAGTATCGCTCATTCTGTGCCGCAAGCTATTTCTACCGTCCTCTTTACTGGGATGGTGGTTACTTCCACTTCGGCATCTATGCACGCTACCCACGCAGAGATTACTTCTTCTTCGGAAGACCTCATTTCTATGCTGTATATCGTGGTGGACACAGCTGGAGAATGAATGGTGGCAGAAGCTGGTATCACGGACGTGAGTTCGGCGGTCCTCGCCCTATCGGTGTTCGTGGGCAGGAACCTAGATTCGGTATGCGCGATGGATTCAACCGTGGCGATTATGGTCGTGGCAAGACGTTCGGTAACCTCAATCGTCAGAGCAGTACAAGAACTACGGTTACACGTGATCATTCTTTCGGCAACAGTCGCCAAAATAATGCTACCTTTGGAAGCGGTGTCCGTGGCGGTGGCTCTTTCGGAGGCAATAACCGAAGCGGATTCGGCAGTGGTTCTACCAACAACAGCCGTTCGTTTAACAATGGTTTTACTCCACGTTCCAGCACTCCAAGCAATGGTTCTTTCGGTGGTCACCGTGGCGGCAATTCGTTGAATAACAGCCGTTCATTCAACAGTGGAAGCCGTTCCTTTGGCGGAGGCAGCAATGGTGCCCGCAGTTCCTTTGGAGGTGGTTCTTCCCGTAGCAAGAGCAATAATGGCGGCGGTTCATTCGGTGGCAGAAGATAGTTAGACCAATTTATCAAACCAAATATATACCAAAAGAAGGGACATTCCAAGTGATTGGGATGCCCCTTTGATTTTTTAGTATGGTGAATTGATGTACTATCAAAGATCATCAAAAAAGATAATCTACAGAACTATATAATTGAATGACAAGTATATAGATGATAAAGAGAGGAGCAGACAGGCGAACCCCATCCGCCATTGCCTCTCCCATTGCCTCAATACTGTTCAGTCTTTGGCTGACTATGCCGAAAGACTGTGCCATGACAATGATCATAAAACAGATATAGGGCAAGATGCTTCTGGAAAAACTGCTGGAGGCATATCCTCCCATCACATTGAGCAGGATGGCATGAGGAATGAGCGTGAGCAACAGCATCACACCGATAAACAGGACGAATTCCAGGCAAACCAACCGCAAGGCATTGCGCTGTCGGTAAACCTTATGATCGTAGTTTAACAAGCCGCTAGCCCGTAACGTTCCCCAGGCAATGCTGATCAGCAACAGCCATACCAGCCAAGGTGACTGCAGGTTGGCGGTGAAAGTGCCGAAGAACCATCGGATACCTTCCGGGCTGAGCAATGACCGGGGAAAGACATCGGGCATAGCGGCAGTGATGAGCCATGAAGCCAGCATCAGTACGATCTGTGCCAGTATCAGCAGGAACATGGCATAACCGGATATCCTGCTGAATGTATGACCGGATATCCTGCTGAATGTATGACTATTCTTCATCAGCCTGCAAATTATCAATATCGATGATGCGTAACTCGCAGGCACGTACCACGAGTCGGGTCGCATTCACGCTCATGCCATTATTTCCATCAGGGAAGAGCTTCTGTACGAGTTCATTCTGCCGTTTTTCCAGACTCTTCACTCCGAATGGCATACCTCGCAGGTTCGTGATCTGCTCCTTGGTATAACCCAGGGCGAGATGGCGGAGGAATCGCTCGTCGTACTCATCAATCTCGTAATTGATCATCGCCTCCTGATGCATCAGCTGGCTTCCTACGCTCTGCTTGAATCTATCAACGATCTTCTGGAGAATCGGCTGGTTGAAAACCAGTTTCTTTCCACTCATGCAGGATGCCACATCACCACGGGTCAGCAATTCTCCGCTCTTGAGGATGATGCCTTCACAGCCTGCATCGAGCACATCCACCCATAACTTTTCGTTGAGAATCTCACCGGTAAAGATCAGGACCTTCACATCAGGATACTGTTCCTTTGTACTACGGCAAATTTCTACTCCAACAGTGGTTGAACCGCCTAAGCCAAGATCAAGCAGTACAAGGTCTGGCTTTTGCTGTTTGATGAGTTTCCAATAAGCGATTTCACTATCCGCAGTGCCGATGATTTCAGCTTCGGGTATGTCGTTCTTGAAGATTCCTTCTGTGCCTTTCAATTCCAGAGGCACATCTTCTACTATAATAACCTTAAAATTGTCCATATCTATGTCTTTAATATTTTTTTAGGTAAAACGATTTCTATCATGAGTTTGCCATCAACTGACGGCTTGGCAAGAATGCCGCAGCCACGCAGGTTGGTTGCCTCCCCTATTTCTCTCACAATCTGGCGTGCCACCAGATATTTCATATCGCTGGTGAGCGGTGTGAAGAGATGTGGATGACGGGTTGCGTCAAATGGAATATCGTGAAGGATATACTGGCAGGTTACATAGGCGGATGCTGAGGTCGCCTCCTGATAAGTGAAGTTCTTCACTCCGCCTGTGATAAGCTTCCTGAGATATGCCAGCAAGTCAGCGTCGCATTTCACGGTTCCTTCCACCTGCTCCATTGCCTGTGCGCTGAGCATCGTGTATATTGCCTTGTAGTAATCCACCAACTCCTGCAGGGAAGTAACATCCTCCGGTGTACTGTCGATAAGCTGTCTGATTCGCGATGGGTAATACATCGTTTCGTGCTTGAGCGTAGAGAGACAGTTGTCGAGTACGGAATTGGCAATGTGCAACTTTCCGTTTTCATACTCTGCACGATGCAGTTCGTCTTCAGCCATTTCTATATTCGTAGCCTCATTCTGCTGCATATCAATGCTTTGCTTCAGTGCCTGCGAGATACGTTCCACCACCTCATTGAGCTGAGGGAAAAGCTGAGCGTTACGTATGTTATTGCTGCCGGATGGAGTCCAGATTCCGGTAATCTGTTTCAGCTTATCCGTGTTGGAATCACCACTGAGCAACACCTTGTTAATGCCATTGATCTTTTCTACGGCATAGCGATAACGGAGGATGTGGCGATAGTATAGCAGATAATATGCCAGTGGCAATTGTAACAGCAGGATAATCAGCAAGACGATGGCTACCGCCTTCGAGTTTTCTGAAGTCTGCATGGTTCTTACGTAGTTATCGAGCGAATTATCCGCACTCCGTTCACGGAAGAGCTGGGTATATACCTTGTTGTTACTATCGTATAGCTCCCATTTGTGAAGCGCCAGCGCTGCCACGGCACTCTCATTGCGGATATCGAGTATGACCTCGTAGTTGGTTGGCAAACTGTCGTGCAGCCAATGGATTTCGGCAGCGGTTCCTTTCATGGGATGTGCCACCATCAGATATTTCCCATCAGGATTCAATGTCAGATAGTATCGGTTGAGATAGCTGCGAGCCGAATCTGCCATAGCCAGGGTCCGCTCGTAGGTACCATTGATATTACTGAAATAGGCACTGTCGGCATAGGATGCTGCTTTTTGCAGCAATCGCGATGTCTGCTTATTGCCCCAGTGCCTGTCAGTTCTGTGCTTGTCAGTTCTGTGCATAGAGGCATTATTCCGGGTGCTTCCCTGTACGGCAGATGGGATATTACAACCTATCAGCATCAAGGCAAACATCAGTATCATTTGCATTTTCCGAATACCGCAAGGCAGTCGGAAAGTGAACTTACTACCCTTTCCCGGCTCACTCTCTGCCTGAATATTACAAGGAGAGAAGAGCGAGCTGATTTTCTTGTACTTATCGATGATACCCTTACAGTTGAGCAAACCGAATCCATGTCCGCCGGTATACGTCCGGTCGAAGATGTGTTCCAGTGTTTTTTCATCCATACCTTTTCCCGTATCTTCTACAGATATTTCTACAAATGCCTGATGGCTCTTGGCGCTTACCACGACCTCACCTCCTGCAGGTGTAAACTTCCTGGCGTTGTCAGCGATGGTGTTAATCATGAATAGTGTCAGCGTACGGTCTGCCTTTACCGTGGCATCCGTAGGTTGTACGGTCAGTTTGACCCCACGCATCTGAAAACTCATTTTTCCTTTGGCTACAATATCGAAAAGTGGCTGGAGCGGGAAACTCTCTATGCGGAGATTGATGGCTCCCTGGCGCATCTGTATCCAATCGGTGAGAATGGAATTATATTGATTGATTTTATCAGTCAACTCTGAGATATAAGTATATCGCTCCTGTTTCACTTCTTCAGGATCATCTCCCTTCATCAGCCTATCTACCTCATGGATCATACGGTCGATAAACGGGGTGATGCTATTGACCAGAGAAAGCTTGGCACGCTGTTCCAGGTTGCGGCGTCTGTTGTCTGATATATGAAGCTGAACCATATTCTTGGCTTCTTCCAATTCTTCATGTTTTTCTGATAACGAATTGATATGCTGCATGTTCTGCTCTTCCCATTCATGTAAAGGTATCAGTAGGGATTCTACAGAACTTTCCTTGGTATTGCGGCGCTTCATTCTGTCGAATACATAGAGCAAGACCACAACCAAGACGATCATAAAGATTACCGCAGCAATCATCGTGTTCAGCTGGACGGCATTGTTGTCCAACTGAGTGGCACGCGCTTCCAGCTGCCTATCCTGTCGGCTCTGCTCCTGCAAGTCGAGGTAAATATTGCGGTTGTAATCGCTTTCCGGCTTATCATCGATGGCAGAATAAACCAGGCTGAGTCTTTCTCGGATAGATGCCACCAGGTCGGGCGCTTGCTGGATGGCCCTGTTCTGGTTGAGTGCCCTGTTCAGACAATCGCCTGCCGATTTATAATCCTTGATCTGCCAATAGCATTCCGCCAGTGTGCGGTATGCTCCTGCCGTCTGGTAAACGTCTCCATATTCAGAAAAGATATTGAGTGCACGTTGCGCAAAGTTACCTGCCAGAAGTTCCAAAGGCATCTGTTCAACATTGAGATACTGGAAAGCCGGAAGATTGTTTTTTACCAGGAAATCGCGCTGTTCCGGATCCTGAATATGTTCGCTGATAGATTGCAGTGCGTTTGCCTGCCAGTATGGATAAGGATTGCTGCCACTTGCCAAAAAGTAGAGGCGAATGAGCATATCAAATTCCGCCTGACAGATTTCCTGTGGGGTGCCATGAGTAATGGCGCCACCAGCTCCCATATTATAAAGATAGTTGAGATATTGTGCCGTATCCTGTTCCAGTTCATCCGGGTCAAGATCAGCCAGCGCATTGAGCATCGGCTTGTCTAGCTGTACATAATAAAAATAGGTGGCAGCTACGATATCAAACTCACTCTTCGCATAAATGGCGCGCTGACGCTCCCGAAGAGGAAGGTTATCTATTTCCTCACCGATTCTGCGCAGTTTACGGATGGCTTTTTCCCTGAAGCTATAAAAATCCTTGTTGCGGGCCTCACGCTGACAGAGTCGCATATTCTGAACGTCGGCAATAAGGAGTTCTATCTGGTTGTCACTGCGTTCGTTTACCTTGTCAAGCCATCGCTTGGCAGTATGGTAATCCATCTTGGCAATAGCCACAAAAGCCAGGTTGTTACAAGCCTCTGCATATCCGGCAGGGTAGTCTTCAGAAAGAGCCAAAGCCTTCTCTGCCAATACTTTAGTGGAATCAAGGTTACGATAGTGAAGCGCATAAGAAAGATAATTCAGCTCATCTACTTCGCCCTTATGCGATGGCGAACAAGCTGAAAAACAAACATCGCCACCATCATACAGATGATGGCGATGTCATAAATATGATGAAATTTTTTATGCATCCTGATTATGCACGTGCCTTAGCAATGTAGCCCAAAGCTTCCTGGCACTTGGCTGTGATGGCAGCCCAATCTGCAGCAGCAACAGTCTCCTTAGGGAAGAGCTTAGAACCCATACCTACACAGAAAACACCCGCCTTGAACCAAGGAGTAAGGTTCTCCTCTGTTGGCTCTACTGCACCTGTTACCATGATGTTGCTCCAACGCAATGGTGCCATTACATTCTTAACGAATGAAGGACCACCTACATTACCTGCAGGGAATACCTTGGTTACATCGCAACCTGCTGCCTGAGCATTGTTGATCTCTGTTACAGAACCACAACCTGGTGAATAAGGCACCAAACGACGGTTACATACAGGAGCAATGTCAGGGTTGAAGTTAGGACCAACGATGAAGTTTGCACCCAACTGGAGATACAAGGAAGCTGTACCAGCGTCAACCACAGTACCAGCACCCAAGATCATTTCAGGGCACTCCTTATCAGCCCATTTTACCAACTCACCGAAAATCTCGTGAGCGAAATCGCCACGGTTGGTGAATTCAAATACGCGAACGCCACCCTCGTAGCATGCCTTGATCACATTCTTGCAGATTTCGATATCTTTATTGAAGAATACAGGAACCATACCAGTCTCTTTCATAGCTGCCATGACCTGCATTTTGCTAAACTTTGCCATCTTCTTGTTTTAATGTTAAATGTTATCGCTGTACACGACCATTAGCGTTACCGCCAGCAAGGCTCTCAACCTCTTCAACAGAAACCAAGTTGAAGTCGCCAGGAATCGTATGCTTCAAAGCAGAAGCAGCAACAGCGAACTCAAGTGCCTCGCCCTGAGTCTCCTTAGTCAAGAGACCGTGGATCAAACCACCAGAGAAAGAGTCACCACCACCCACGCGGTCGATGATAGGGTTGATGTCGTAGTGTTTGCTCTGATAGAACTCCTTACCATCATAGATAAGAGCCTTCCAGCCATTATGAGAAGCAGAAAAAGACTCACGGAGCGTAGAAACGACATACTTGAAGCCGAACTCTTCCATCATACTCTTGAAGATGCCATAGTAACCCTCAGCATCAGTCTTTCCGCCTTCTACGTCAGCATCAGGCTTGAAGCCCAGGCAAAGCTGAGCATCTTCCTCGTTACCGATGCAAACATCAACATACTGCATCAATGGGCGCATCACAGAGATAGCCTTCTCTGATGTCCAGAGCTTCTTGCGGAAGTTGAGGTCAACAGATACTGTTACGCCATGACGCTTAGCTGCCTCACAAGCCAACTTGGTCAATTCTGCAGCCTTGTCGCTGATAGCAGGAGTAATTCCGCTCCAGTGGAACCACTGAGCACCCTCCATAATCTTGTCAAAGTCGAAATCCGAAGGATCAGCCTCTGCGATAGCGCTGTGAGCACGGTCGTAGATAACCTTAGATGGGCGCATAGAAGCACCTGTCTCTGCATAGTAGAGACCTACTCTATCACCACCGCGGGCGATAAACTCAGTATTGACGCCATAACGACGAAGACCATTTACTGCAATCTGGCCAATCTCGTGCTTTGGCAACTTTGATACGAAATATGCATCGTGACCATAGTTAGCAAGGCTAACAGCAACGTTAGCCTCACCACCACCAGGGATGATGCGAAGTGACTCACTCTGGATGAAACGATCGTTGCCTTCTGGTGACAAACGAAGCATAATCTCGCCTAATGTTACAATCTTTGCCATTGTTTGATAGTTTTAATTTCTTTGTTTTTATTGTTTGTTTACTAATAGACAATTTTTTATTGTAGTTGTCCGTAACCGTTGGCAAAAATAGCTATAATTTCTCGAATACCAAAATTTAATCGCAGTTTTTTTCATTTATCGCCCTATTTTTTCGTATTTTTCTCACTTTTTCCCTTTTTTTCTCCTTTTTTTTCGTTTTTTGTGCAAAAAAAGAGCTGTGCATTCGCACAATTCAAAAAAATGTTGTATATTTGCGCCCGAATGCTGACGGTGTGACCGCACACAAACCAGCAGTTCAACAAAACATAGTAAAAAGCACAGTTTGTGCGCACAGTTATTATATAATAATGTACGTGCGATGTGCTCAAACCATAAACTTAAAAACAATGGCCGAAAGAATCAGAATCAAGGATATCGCCGAAAGAGCAGGCGTATCTGTAGGAACAGTGGACCGTGTGCTCCACGACCGCCCGAACGTGTCGAAGCCGGCTCGTGAGAAGGTGGAACAAGCGCTCAAGGAAATGAATTATCAACCTAATATGTATGCCAGTGCATTGGCATACAACAAGGCTTATACTTTTTATCTTCTGATACCGAAGCATGAGTCGGAAGCCTATTGGGAAGAGATAGAAGAAGGTGCAAGGAAGTGCGAAGACCAGCGCCGGGATTTCCATATTGATGTTGAGATTCGATTCTACGAGCGTTCTATTGAGGATTCTTTCAAGGCTGTTTCACAAGAGATTGTTGATGCCAAACCGGAGGGAGTTATCATAGTACCATCATCTCTGGAAGTGACACGTGGTTTTACAGACCAGTTGCATCAGAAGGGTATTCCATTTATCCTGCTCGATTCTTATATGCCAGACTTGCGCCCTCTCTCCTTCTATGGACAGGATTCGTTCTGCTCTGGCTATTTTGCAGCCAAGATGCTGATGATGCTTGCGGGCAATGAGAAAGAGGTGATGCTGATGAGACAGACCAAGGATGGCCATGTGGTCAGCAAGCAGCAGGATAACCGTGAGGTGGGATTCCGTCATTATATGCACGATCATTTCCCACAGATTGTCATCAATGTGCTTGATCTTCCGCTCAATGGAACCCGCAACGAGTACCAGAAGATGATGGCTCAGTACTTTGATGAGCATCCTGCTACCCATCATTGTATAACAATGACATCGAAGGCACATCTCGTGGGAGATTATCTGCTGAAGTCCAATCGCCGTGATGTACAGATCATGGGTTATGATATGGTGGGCAAGAATGCGAAATGTCTGCGCGAAGGCAGCATCTCGTTCCTCATCGCACAGCATGCCTATATGCAGGGCTACTATTGCGTGGATACCCTCTTCCGTGCCATCGTTCTCAAGAAGAAGGTGAATCCGGTGAATTACATGCCTATTGAGCTGCTGATGAAGGAGAATATCGATTTCTACCGCAGAACGCAGATCTAAGCTCGCAACGAGTACAATGGCTATCGAGAGATTTCCATTTTCAAGAATGGAGTAACATTGTAATAACTTAAAAAGAAACATGAGTAATAAGAAAGGATTGTTGGCGTTGTCGCCATTGTTTTTGTTGATTGTCCTCATCGTGACATTCACCATCTATTCGGTAGATGCCAGTCATAAGGATACCAATTTGTCGCTTACAGTGGCATTTATGATCTCCAGTATCTATGCCATTGCGATTTCTGGTGGTATGCCCATCAAGAGTCGTGTAGATACCTATAGCAAGGGTGCCGGCGCCAACAATCTGATGCTCATGTTGTGGATATATGTATTGGCAGGTTCCTTCGCAGCTTCGGCTAAGGCGATGGGAGCTGTCGATGCAACTGTCAATCTTGCACTCAGCATTCTTCCGGCCAGTATGATTCTGCCGGGACTGTTTCTGGCTGCCTGCTTTATCTCCGTATCCATCGGAACAAGTGTAGGTACCGTTGTGGCACTTGTTCCGATAGCTGCGGGTCTCGCCCACTCCATGGACGTTAATATAGGTATGATGACAGCTATCATCGTGGGTGGAGCTTATTTTGGAGATAATCTCTCCTTTATCTCTGATACCACGGTAGTAGCTACCCAGACTCAGAACTGCAAGATGAGCGATAAGTTCCGTGTCAACTCTCTCATCGTAGTACCTGCCGCCGTCATTGTACTGGCTATCTATGCGTGATGGGTATCGGTCTGCAGGCACCTACTGATATTCCGGAGGTTGAATATGTCAAGGTGCTCCCTTATCTGGTAGTACTTGTCACAGCTGTGGCAGGTATGAATGTGATGGCGGTTCTTACGATGGGAACATTGCTCTGTGGTGTGATTGGTGTAAGCTGTCAGCTTCTGGGTGCTACCGGAGGTTACGATCTCTTCGGCTGGTTCTCAGCCATGGGTAACGGAATCATCGGTATGGGCGAACTGGTCATCATCGCAATGATGGCGGGCGGTATGCTCGAAATTATCCGTGAGAATGGCGGTATCAATTATATCATCGACAAGATGACGGCACACATCAGTAACAAGCGAGGAGCCGAACTTTCCATTGCAGCACTGGTTTCCATGGTCAATGTATGTACAGCCAACAATACGGTTGCCATCCTCACGGTAGGCAATATAGCCAAGAAAATCGGTGATAAGTTTGGAGTTGACAACCGCAAGGCAGCCAGTATCCTCGATACTTTCTCCTGTACGGTTCAGGGCTTGATACCATACGGAGTACAGATGCTTCTGGCAGCAGGTCTTGCCAATCTGAGTCCGATGGATATCCTTCCATACCTCTATTATCCTCTGGCTATCGGTATAGCTGCGCTGTTTTCGATACTATTTCGTTACCCGAAGCGATACAGCTAGAATGGAAGTAGCTTATTGCCAATTGTTTAACTTTTAAATGAATGCACGATGGATTTTTTACAGAGAAACCTTTTTGTCAAGCTGCGTTCCGATCACTTTCATACGAAGGAGGAGATGGAACCGATGACTACCTTCAAGCAGAAGAAGATAGCCCAGATGATGAAGAACCTCAGCGATGTGCCTGCGGGTGAAGTACGCATGAACAATGGTTTCCTGAACCGACGTTTAGCCAGCATACAGGAAAACGAGCGTCATGCCATCGACACCTCTATTGAGACCATCCACTTGCTTCGCATCATCGTATCCAATATCAATGGAATATTAGCCAATGGCGTTAATCTTGGCGGCATCATCGAGATGGGAAACTACCTGCGCACCAAGGGCGACAAGGTAGATTTCGTAAAACTGGAAAAATGGCTGCGCAAGCTCCGCATCCAGCGTATGGCGCAGTTGCAGGGCAGTGTACTTATCCTTTTCTTCGAATTTGAACAGGATGAGATACCTTTCGTGCGCCGTGTAGAACGTGGTGCCTACAAGCTGACTCTCCGTTCGCTTTATTATAACAGTCTCGATCAGCAGGAAATTTTATTCGAGCAGACTCAGGCTGGATTCGTTCGCACCACCGGTGGCACGATGCGCAAGAACCTGCGCCGCAGTATGCGATATCTGGAATATGCGCCCATAGAAACTATCAGCAATTTCTGCAATAACTTCTACCGCTCGCTCTCAGAAATCGAAGAATAATATAAAATATATAAAAAATAAGCATACTCTGTGACGAATTTCAAGCGATTTTCGTACCTTTGCATCTATGAAACGATTTTGTATAACAATAATATCATCAATTATAGCATTATGCGCAAGTGCGCAGGTGCAATGCGAGGATACCTGCAGTCATGTGCATGGCATAGACCTCAGCCACTATCAGGGCAATGTGTTCTGGGAAACGGTGGGCGATAACTCCAAGATGGCATATGTCTATCTGAAGGCTACCGAAGGTGGAACCAATGTAGATAGCAAATATAAGCAGAATATAGATCTGGCGCATAGATATGGACTCAAGGTGGGTTCATACCACTTTTACCGTGCCCGTATTCCGCAGAAGACCCAGTTGGAGAATTTCATGGCTCAATGCCGTCCGGGCGACCAGGATCTCTTGCCGATGATCGACGTAGAGACCAAGAGTGGTTTGGAAACAGAAGAATTTTGTGACTCACTCTTCAAGTTCCTGCATCTCGTGGAAAAGGCATACAGACAGAAGCCGCTCATCTATACGGGTGCCAACTTCTATGACCATTATCTCTTGGGAAAGCTCGACAGCTACAAGCTGATGATAGCACAATATACCAAGCGTGAGCCTGTGCTCAAGGATGGAAGAGACTTTGAGATGTGGCAATATACCGGTAAAGGAAAACTGAACGGTATCAATGGCTACGTGGATAAGAGCAGATTCATGGGCAGGCATCGATTGAGAGAGATTAGATTCAGACACAGATAAGACATTGTTACTTGGAACTTTGAACTTGGAACTTTGAACTTTATGATTAGTTTTAAGGTAAAGAGTGAATAGGGTCTGAAAGCATAGAAACAAGAATATATTTTAGTAAAACATAAACTTTAAATAAAACTATGGCAATTATTAAATGTCCAGAATGTGGCCGCCAGATCAGTGACAAGGCTCCAACCTGTCCTAGTTGTGGCGTTGAGATAGCTGGAAAAATCACTAAATGTCCTCATTGCGGTGAGGTTTATTTCAGCAGTCAGGAGATATGTCCAAACTGCCATGAGATAGCTGTGGGGGTAACACGTCCTCTTGAGGCACCTGCATCACCGGTGTCGTCCGCAGCATCGGTAGCAACACCGCAGGCTCCTGCGGCTCCAACAACTCCTCCTGCACCTCCTACCCCTCCTGTTCCACCAGTACCTCCTGTACCTCGTCCTGTAGTTGCAGCGAGCGGAAATGATGGCGGAGAAGGCAAAACTCCTCAGGAGCCACAGAAGAAAAAGAGTACCCGCTCTATCTTCATCATCTCATTCATCTTTGCTGTCTTGGCGTGTGGCATTATGTATTACTTCTACGACAATGCCAATCGCAACAAGGAGATGGAAGCTTATGAGTATGCGATGCAAAGCAGCGACCCGATGGTGCTGCAGAGTTATCTCGATACCTACAAGGATGCAGATGAAGCACATCGCGATTCCATCATGGCTCATCTTGACCTGTTGAAGCAGAACGACCAGGATTGGACCAATGCGGTAGTGAGCGGATCGAAAGAAGCTTTGGAAGCATATCTCCAGAAGTATCCTAACAGTTTGCATAAACAGGAAGCGTTGCTTAAAATAGATTCCCTCGACTGGAATGTGGCTAAAGCTACAGATACAGCTGATGCCTACCAGGCATACCTGAATGCTCATACAGATGGTGCTCATATCGAAGAGGCAGAAAATGCCCTGAAGAAGGTGAAGAGCCGTGACCTCCAGCCAGAAGAAAAGCAGATGGTGAGCGGATTGTTCCGTCAGTTCTTCCAGAGCATCAATTCCCGTAATGCGGATGGATTGACTGCTACCTGCGAGGATATTCTCTCTTCCCTGCTTGGTAAGAACTCGGCTACCAAGGCTGATGTCGTTACCTTTATGGACAAGCTCTATAAAGATAATGTAGCCAATATGAACTGGCACATCAACAACGACTACCAGATCAAGAAGCGTGAGGTTGGCGATGAGGAATATGAGTATCAGGTACAGTTCTCTGCCCGTCAGGACGTAGATTTGACAGATGGCACCAAGAAGGAACAACTCTTTAAGATTTCTGCAGTTGTTTCACCTGACGGCAAGGTTTCTGCCTTCAATATGAACAAGGTTTCTGAGCCACAGCAATAGATGAGTCCTGATTAAAAGATTCGTAAGTTCTAAAACAACATAAAAGAATCATAAGATTCAAAAACAATATAAAAAGAAAGCTCCGATGGTTTGTTGATTCCATCGGAGCTTTCTTTTTTCCTTTTACTTTGCTTCCTTCATCTGTCGGAGCAATTCCTTCTGTTTTTCATTCAGACCAGTAGGCAACTTCACGTTATAGGTAATCATCAGATCACCGAAGGTTCCATCACCTCTGTCATAACCCTTGCCGCGAACACGTACCTTGGTACCATTCTGGGTTTCCGGTTTGATCTTCAGTTTAATCTTTGAACCATTGCTCAATGTGATGATACCCTCACCACCGAGCAGTGCGGTGTACATGTCGATATTCACATTCATGTTCATCTCGCCCGTATTCGTTCTGGCGCTATGACCACCGCAGCCGCCGTTACATCCGCCTGTACCATATTCTGCACCGGCACCGAAACCAGCACCTGCTCCGCCGAATCCGCCAAAGCCACCGAAACCGGCACCTTGTGAACCGCGGGCACGACCTCCGCCGAAGAGATTTTCGAAGAAGCTGGAGAAACCACCTCCTCCACCACCGAAGCTGCTGAAGTCGAAGCCTTCGAATGGATTTCCACCAGCGGCACCTCCGCCGGCAGCTCCATCATAGCCTCCACCACCGAAGCCTCCTACATTCTTCCACTGTTCGCCGTACTGGTCGTACTTAGCACGCTTGTCCGGATCGGAAATCACCTCATACGCCTCGTTCAGCGCCTGGAACTTAGCCTTTGCCTTTGGGTCGTTAGGATGCAAATCCGGATGAAACTGTTTAGCACGCTTGCGATATGCAGCGCGCACATCCTTCTGCGGGATGTTCTTATCTACACCGAGAATCTTGTAATAATCTACAAATGCCATAGTATAATACCTCCTATTTTTATGATTTTTATAAAGAATCCAACAAAAAGTATGCCGTAATTGCTAACTTTTTTGTAATTTTGCAGTTGAAACAAATAAATTCGAGAAAAAAATGAAACAGTTATTCGCAGCGCTCCTCTTGGCGCTCACTTTTAATTCGCAGGCAATGGCACAGCAACGCACCGTTAAACTCAGAGTGATTCAGACGAGTGATGTCCATGGTTCTTTCTTCCCATACGATTTCATCAATCGCAAACCGAAGGCAGGAACCCTGGCACGCGTATCCTCTTATGTAAACGATCTGCGCAAGACCTATAAGGACAATGTCATCCTCTTGGAGAATGGCGATATCCTTCAGGGACAGCCTACCTGCTACTTCTATAACTATATCAACACCCAGGCTCGTAATGTGGCAGCTGATGTCGTCAATTATATGAAGTATGATGCCCAGGCTTTCGGTAATCACGATGTAGAGACCGGTCATGCGGTTTATGACAAGTGGATCAGGGAGTTAGATTGTCCGGTGCTGGGTGCCAATATCATTGATACCAAGACCGGTGAGCCTTATATGAAGCCTTATATCATCCTGAACCGTGAGGGTGTGAAGATAGCCGTTCTCGGTATGCTGACCCCAGCTATTCCCAACTGGCTGACAGAGAATCTCTGGAGCGGAATGAAGTTTGAGAATATGGTGACCAGTGCTCGTAAATGGATGAAGATTATCCAGGAGAAGGAGAAACCAGACGTTGTCATCGGTGTCTTCCACAGCGGTAAGGATGGCGGTATTGTCACTCCCGAATATGAGGAGGATGCCTCTCTGCGGGTAGCAAAGGAGGTGCCAGGCTTCGACATGGTACTCTTCGGACATGACCATACCCGCTACAATGAGACGATCCTGAATGTGGAGGGTAAGCCTGTGGTATGTCTCGACCCTGCCAATAATGCACTGAATGTGGCAGATGCCGAGGTGACCATCACCCTGGACAAGAAGAAGGTGAATGGCAAAAAACAGTATGTTGTGACAGACAAGAAGATAGTTGGCAGTCTGCCAGATGTGACAAAATGTCCTATTGATGAGGATTTCATGAAGGCATTCGAGCCTCAGATTGCAGAAATCAACAAGTTTGTCGGCAAGCAGATCGGAACTTTCAAGAATACCATCCACAGCCGCGAGTCTTTCTTCGGCAGCTGCGCCTTCAATGATTTCATCCTCAACCTGCAGCTTCAGATCACGAATGCTGATATCGCCTTCAATGCGCCCCTCCAGTTTAATTCTACCATCAATGCGGGACCTATCTACGTTGGTGACATGTTCAATCTCTATAAATACGAGAATCAGCTCTACGTGATGCGCCTTACCGGAGAGGAGATCCGCAAGCATCTGGAGATGAGCTATGATCTCTGGGTGAATACGATGAAGAGTCCTGATGACCATCTGCTCCTGCTCGATACCCAGACCAAGGGCGATCAGCAGCGTCTCGGCTTCAAGAACCTCTCCTTCAATTTTGACAGTGCTGCCGGCATCGATTATGAGGTAGATGTTACCAAGCCAGACGGCGAGAAGGTGAAGATTCTGCGCATGAGCAATGGTCAGCCTTTCGATGAAAAGAAGTGGTATAAGGTGGCAGTAAACAGTTATCGCGGCAATGGCGGCGGAGAGCTCCTCACCCGTGGTGCAGGTATTCCAAAGGATAGTCTGGATAGCAGAATCATCTATCGTAGTGAGCGCGACCAGCGTTACTACCTGATGGAAGCGATAGAAAAGATGGGAACCGTCGAGGCGAAGGCCAACAACAACTGGAAGTTCGTGCCTGAAGCATGGACCAAGCCTGCTGCCCAGCGCGACTATGAATTGCTTTTCGGAAAAAAGCAATAGCACGCTATCCACGGGAAAAACCGTCCAAGCATATCATAAAGTTCAAAGTTCAATATTCAAAGTTCAAAGTAAAGAATGAAGTATTGGTTTATATTTTGCAAGACAGATATCTTGCTAGAGAAGAGAGAAGGCGGAACCTATACGATTCCATGTAGTGAGGAAAGTCCGATAGCAACCAAGCCTTGGACCCATATTCTCAACATCACACCGATGAATGACGGTACGGAAGTGAAGACCTTCACCATTCCAGAGCCCGTAACCGACAATCCGAAATATGAGATGTGCGGTCTGCGTCCTAGCTTTACAAGCTCTCCCCTGAGTTGTATCAGAAAGCGGGAAAATGCCAGGAACTGAACTATTGGGATATGAACACCCAGTTTTGCGGCGTATGCGGTTCACCTATGAAGATGTCAACAGATATCAGTAAGAAGTGTACCGAATGTGGCAAGTCTGTCTGGCCTTCTCTCGCTACAGCCATCATCGTTCTCATCAAGAAGGGCGATCAGGTGCTGCTGGTTCATGCCCGCAACTTCAAGGGTAACTTCGATTCCTTGGTAGCCGGTTTTGTGGAAACAGGTGAGAGTCTGGAGGAAGCAGTTCATCGTGAGGTGATGGAAGAGACTGGTCTGACCATCAAGAACCTTAAGTATTTCGGTTCCCAGCCATGGCCGTTCCCAAGTGGCTTGATGGTAGGATATACAGCCGAATTTGTAGATGGCGAGATTCACCTTCAGAAGGAAGAGCTCTCTCGCGGCAAATGGTTCAGCAAGGAGCATCTCCCAATTCTGCCGGAGAAATTGTCGATTGCCCGCAAACTCATTGATGCCTGGCTAGAGAATAGAATATAAACTTCCCTAACTTCCCTTAACTTCCCCACATGCGAAAGTTCAGTATAGGGTAGAATCTTAAAATGAAGAAATACAGAAGAGATGAAAGAGAAACTTTGGAATGCGAATTACATCAAGGTGATGACCACCAACTTTCTGCTCTACTTTGCCTTCTATCTCCTCACCCCACTCCTCCCACTCTATCTGAGTGAGATTTTCGGGGCTACGAAGGATGTGATAGGCATTGTTCTGAGCGGATATACGGTGGCGGCACTCATCATCCGCCCGTTTAGCGGATATGTGGTGGATGGATTTTCCCGTAAGAAAGTGCTGATGACCTGTCTGGCAGCTTTTGCCATCTTCTTTGCAGGATACATAGCAGCCAGTACCATCTTGATGTTTGCCATCTGCCGAACCCTGCATGGTGGACCCTTCGGAGCGGTAACTGTTGCCAACAGTACCTGTGCCATAGATGTCTTGCCTGCCAGCAGGCGCAATGAGGGTATCGGTCTTTATGGATTGAGCAACAACTTCGCCATGGCGATAGCCCCTTCCATCGGTATCTATCTGCACAATCTGGTGGGTAGTTATATGGTACTTTTCTGGATAGCCTTTGTGGTAGCCATTGCTTCTGTAGTGATAGCAGGAACGGTGAAGCTCCCAGAGAAGGAAATCATCAGAAACAAGGAGAAGCTCTCGCTCGACCGCTTCTTCCTGACCCGCGCCTGGTTGTTGGCTGTCAACATCTGCATGTTTGGTTTCTGCTGGGGTGTATTGAGCAACTATCTCGCCATTTACAGCAAGGAAGAATTAGGCATTACCGGAGGAACGGGTACCTATTTTGCAATCCTCTCTATGGGATTGTTCCTGAGCAGATTGCAAGGCAGAAAGGCTTTGAGTCAGGGTAAGCTGACCCAGAATGCAGCCGAAGGAATGCTGATATCGCTCGTCGGTTTTACGATATTCGTAGCCATCAAGCATCCGGTAGCCTACTATCTTTCAGCTGCATTGATAGGATTGGGAAATGGTCACCTGTACCCAGCTTTCCTGAATATGTTTATCAATGTTGCCCGCCACGACCAGCGTGGTACGGCTAACAGCAGTATCCTGACCGGTTGGGACCTGGGATTCGGAATCGGTTGTCTTCTGGGTGGTGTTGTAGCCGAGCATTTCGGTTATAGTGGTGCCTTCTGGATGGTAGCAATCGAAAATGCAGCCGCAGTGGTATTGTTCTTTGCTGCCTCCCGAGCATTCTTTGAAAAAAGAAGACGAATCGATTCGTAAGAGAATAAAAAAGTATAAGTTTTTTCTAGGTTAAAGTTTAGCATCCATTAAGGGCTAAACTTTTTCCTTTAAGGATAGAAATATTTTCCCTTAAGGGAAATAATATTTTTCCTTAAGGATAAATTTATTTTTCCTTAAGGGTATTGTTTCAGCTGGTTAAACCGGCATAAAAGTCAAGTTAAAGAAAAAGAGCATTCGTAAGGATTGTGGAAACAAACCCTTTCGAATGCTCTTTGCAATTTTCTTACATACTTTCTCTCTTAGAATGGGAGATCGTCTGCGCTGCCACCTGCTGCTGGAGCTGCTGGTTGAGCTGGAGGGAATGGAGCAGTTGCACCCTGAGCAGGAGCTGGAGCTGCCTGAGGAGCCGCACTTACTGGAGGGAATGGAGATCCAACTGGCTGCATGCCACCCTGCATAGCAGCAACAGCATTAGGATCTACACGCTGAACATTCCAAGCGCGGACACTGTTGAACCAACGACCATTATATTCGTGTGCATCCAAATCAAAAGAAACCAAAAGTTCCTCACCACTCTGGATGTTGAACTGAGCAATACGGTCTGCACCGAAAACATCGAAGCAAAGCTTCTTTGGATACTGCTCATGAGTTTCAATGACATAAGACTGAGCCTTCCACTCACCTCTTGCAGAAACGCCGCTTTTTTCTGGTAAAACGGCAATTACCTTTCCTTGTAATTCCATATTATTATTTTAAAAATTGTTTCAATCCTTCGCCTGAAGAGCCCCATTTTCATCGGGAATCAAAAGATGTATGAAGAGGCTCAAAAACGAGTGAATCTATCTACTATTTTTCTTTCTGACTGCGAAATTACTAAAAATAGTTTTAAAACAAAAACATTTCTTCGATTATTTTTGTCTATCCCCAATATTTTTTGTATTTTTG
The DNA here is from genome assembly GCF_003468525.1 of Prevotella sp. AM34-19LB. Classification (NCBI taxonomy): domain Bacteria; kingdom Pseudomonadati; phylum Bacteroidota; class Bacteroidia; order Bacteroidales; family Prevotellaceae; genus Prevotella; species Prevotella sp. AM34-19LB. The sequence goes on from NZ_QSIG01000010.1 coordinate 30,308, forward strand.
TGCTCATAATTGCGCAAATGCCCCAATTTACCCGTCAAGTAAGGAGCATCAGCAATGAATATGAGATAAGTAAATTGAAAATTAATAATATAAAATAACGACTCATGAGATTTACAGTTTCAAGTTCAGCATTGAGCAGCAAGCTCAATATGCTTGCTAAGGTGATCGGCAGCAAGAATTCTCTGCCTATCCTTGACAATTTCCTGTTCCAAGTTGCCAACGGTGAGATGAACATCACCGCAAGCGACAGTGACAACATCATCAAGAGTACCATCGCTCTCACTGACAGCGATGGCGAAGGCGAGTTCTGCGTTGCCAACCGCGTCATCCTGGATGCATTGAAGGAGTTGCCAGAACAGCCTCTTAACTTCGATGTAGATACAGATAGTTTTGCCATTAAGATTGTATATCAGAATGGTCTCTATAATTTCACAGGCTTGAATGCTGAAGACTATCCTCCAACACAGGATATGGGTGATGCCTGCACTACTCTCGTCTTGCCAGCACAGGTGCTGATCGACAATATCAACCGTTCTCTCTTCGCAACAGCCAGCGATGAGCTGCGCCCTGTGATGAACGGTATCTATTTCGACCTGACTCCAGAATCGCTTGCCATCGTAGCAAGTGATGGTCATAAGTTGGTAAGAAGCAAGAACTTCACTCTCAAGAGTGAGACTCCTTCTTCATTCAACCTGCCTAAGAAGCCTGCATCATTGCTGAAGAACATTCTGAGCAAGGATGATGAGGCAACCATCAAGTTTGATGCACGCAGAGCTGAGATTCAGTTTAGTGATGGCGTATTGAAATGCCGCCTCATTGATGGTCGCTACCCTAACTACAACTCAGTGATTCCTGCCAACAACCCATGTGAGATAACCGTAGATCGCAAGGGCTTGCAGAGTGCATTGCGCCGTGTATTGCCATTTGCCAGCGAGAGCAGCCAGCTGATTCGTTTCCACATTGAGAGCGGCCGTTTCGAGGTTTCTTCAGAAGACATCGACTTCTCTACTTCTGCCAAGGAAGTATTGGCTTGCGAATATAGCGGTTCCGGCATCAGCATCGGTTTCAAGGGTAGCAGCCTGATGGAAATCCTGGGTAATCTGAACTGTGAGCAGGTTATCTTCTACTTGGCTGATCCTAGCCGTGCTGGTATCATTGTGCCAGCTGAGCAGCCAGAAAACGAGGATATCCTCATGCTCATCATGCCAATGCTCCTTAACGAATAAGGAGCTTGGCTAATCCAACCCCCCCTCTCTATCAGAAATATATAGTAATAAATACTTGAAGTAATGAAATTAAATCTTACTAAGCCTCTGATCGTATTCGACTTAGAGACTACCGGTCTTGACATGGTGAAAGACAGAATCATCCAGATCTCCTATATCAAGGTGTATCCAGATGGAACAGAGGTACGTAAAAACCAGTTTATCAATCCAGAGAAGCCAATCCCTGAAGAGGTGGTTGCACTTACTGGTATCAGCAATGATGATGTAAAGGATGCACCAACCTTCAAGCAGTTGGCTGCTACCTTCAACCAGGAGTTCTCTGGTTGTGATTTTGCTGGCTACAACTCCAATCATTTCGATGTTCCTATGCTTGCAGAGGAATTCCTGCGTGCCGGCATCGATTTCGATTTCTCTAAGTGTCGCCTCATTGATGCCCAGAATATCTTTATGAAGATGGAGCGTCGTAACCTGGCTGCTGCATACAAGTTCTATTGCGGCAGAAAGATGGAGGAAGACTTCGAGGCACACCGCGCCGACCAGGATACCGAGGCTACCTATTGCGTACTGAAAGGCGAGCTGGACCGTTATGCCCCTGGTGTTCAGGAGGAAGCCGACCGTGTGCTCAACAATGATATGGACGAGCTTGCTGAGTTCTCCAAGCGCAACGACAATGTAGATTTTGCCGGCCGCATCGTTTGGCAGGAGTTGAAGGATGCTGACGGCAATGTGATACTCGACGAAAAGGGAAATCCTCGCAAGCACGAGGTATTCAATTTCGGCAAGTACAAAGGATGGGATGTGGCAGAGATTCTGACTAAGGATCCTGGTTACTTCACCTGGGTATTGGGAAGCGATTTCACCAACAATACCAAGCAGGTACTCACCCGTATCCGTCTGCGCGAGTTCAGCAAGAGAATGGGAAAATAACAAGAGTTTGGGAAGATAATATGTTAAAAGGAAAGAAAATCGTTTTGGGCATTACGGGGTCCATTGCAGCCTACAAGTCATGCCTTATCATCCGTGGTCTCATCAAGAAGGGAGCTGAGGTGCAGGTGGTCATTACGCCTGCCGGTAAGGAGTTCATTACCCCTATCACCCTCTCTGCTCTGACCCACAAGCCCGTGGTAAGCGAGTTCTTCTCACAGCGTGATGGTACCTGGAATTCGCACGTGGATCTCGGTCTCTGGGCGGATGCGATGGTCATTGCACCATGTACGGCATCTACCATGGGCAAGATGGCGCATGGTATTGCAGACAATATGCTCATCACTACCTATCTCTCCATGAAGGCACCAGTCTTCATTGCTCCTGCCATGGACCTTGATATGTACAAGCATCCTTCTACACAGACCAACATGAAGACCCTTCTCGGCTATGGTAACCATATCATCGAGCCGGAAGTGGGATTCCTTGCTTCTGGATTAGAGGGAAAGGGACGTATGGAGGAACCGGATGTCATCGTGGATTACCTGGATAGATACTTCAACATGATGGAGAGTGCCGATGAGGTTGCTGATGTAGAATCAGAGAACCAGAAGACTACGGAGAAAGACCTCTGCGGTAAGAAGGTGATGATTACAGCTGGACCAACCTATGAGAAGATTGACCCAGTGCGTTTCATCGGTAATTATTCGTCAGGAAAGATGGGATTCGCACTTGCCGAAGAATGTCTTCGCCGTGGTGCGGATGTTACTTTGGTGGCAGGTCCTGTTTCATTAGACAGTAGTCCTGCTATCCACCGCATCAATGTGGAGAGCTGTGAGGAGATGTATCAGGCAGCCACAGCAGCCTTTGCTTCATCTGATGCTGCCATTCTCTGTGCAGCCGTAGCAGACTTCCGTCCTGCCAATGTAGCTGATAGGAAAATCAAGCGCGAAAAGGATGACCTGGAGCTGACACTGGTGCCTACCCATGACATCGCAGCAGCTTTGGGACAGATGAAACAAAAGAATCAGCGAATCGTAGCTTTTGCCCTGGAAACCAACGATGAAGAGAGCAATGCACAGAAGAAGAGAGTGAAGAAAAATGCCGACTTCATCGTGCTCAACTCTACCCGTAATCCGGGCACTACTTTCCGCACTGACGATAATCAGATTACCATCATCTCTGAAAAGGGAAAGAAAGAATATGAAAAGAAACCGAAGACTGAGGTGGCTCGCGACATCATTGACGAGCTGGCTCTCCTGTTTTAGTCCGGTAGCTTTAGCTGGTGGTCTCCTGTGCTGCAGTCCTTCTACGATTTCAGCACAGGAGCTGCAAGCTAAGATTACCATCAACCATGCCCAGATCTCGGGCACGGAGAAAGGCGTATTCGACAATCTGCAACAAACCTTGCAGCAATTCGTCAACAATCGCCAATGGACTCATCTTCAGTTTCAGAAGAACGAACGCATCATCTGCAACTTCAATATCACCGTCACCAAGTATGACAGAGACCAGAATCTCTTTACTTGCAAGGCGCTGATACAGGCCAACCGCCCTGTCTTCAATTCGGCATACACCTCCACCTTATATAATAATGTGGACGATAACTTCACGTTTCGTTTTGCCGAATACGACCAGTTGGAGTTCAATGAGCAGCAGATAGACAATCAGCTTACGGCTCTCTTTGCCTATTATGCATATCTTATCATCGGCATCGATCTGGATAGTTTTGCCCCCAAAGGCGGTGAAGACATTCTGCAGCGCTGCATGATTCTGACAAACAATGCCCAGAATCTGGATTATCCCGGATGGAAGGCTTTCTCTGATGACCGCAACCGATATGCTATCATCTCAGACTATTTGGATGGAGCGTTGGAACCCTTCAGACTGTTGCAGTATGACTACTATCGGAAAGGACTCGACGAGATGGCAAATAATGCGGAAAGAGGTCGTACCGAGATAACCGCGGCCCTGGAAACAGGACTGAAGAAGGCGAAGGAAAACCGCCCACTCAGTTTGTTGCCACAGATATGGACCGACTTCAAGAAGGATGAACTTGCCAACATCTATCGCGGCAAAGGAACCCAAAAGGAAAAGGAGAGCATATATGAACTCCTCTTCTCCATCAATCCTTCACAGAATAAATATTGGGATCAGGTCAAGGAATAATCTTTCAGGAAGAAGTCATCATCATAAAATCATCTTCCAGAACGGAAGCTTCTGAAAATCAGAATCAGCTTTCCCTTTATATCTTTATCAAAAAGTAGAATAAATATGCTCAAGCAATTATATATCAAGAACTTCACGCTCATCGACGAGCTGAATATTTCTCTTTATCCTGGCTTCTCCGTCATCACCGGTGAGACAGGAGCAGGAAAGAGTATCATCCTCGGTGCCATCGGACTGCTTCTGGGCAACCGTGCAGACAGCAAGGCGATCAAGGCAGGAAGAGACCGATGCGTGATAGAGGCTCACTTCGATCTCTCCAGATATGGTATGCAGAAATTCTTCGATGATCACGACATCGACTATGATGCCGATGATACGATCATCCGAAGAGAGTTGACTGCAGCCGGCAAGAGCCGTGCCTTCATCAATGACACCCCGGTGCCTCTCACCCGTATGAGAGAATTGGGAGAGCAACTCGTAGATATCCATTCGCAGCACCAGAATCTTCTTCTGCAGAAAGAAGACTTCCAATTGAATGTGGTGGATATCATCGCTCAGGATGCCGACCAGCTCAAGGTTTACCAAAAGGAGTATTATGCGTATCGCAAAGCCAAGGAACTTCTGGAAGAGCTGAAAGCCGAGATAGCCAAGAACCGTGAGAACGAGGAGTTTATGCGTTTCCAGCATAAGGAACTGGAGGATGCAAATCTACAGGAAGGCGAATTAGAACAGCTGGAGCAGGAAGCAGAGACTCTGAGCCATTCGGAGGATATCAAGACCGCTCTCTACGAGGCAGACAATTCGCTTTCGGGAGACGACGACAGCATACTTGACAAACTGAAGAACGCCACTCATCAACTGGAAAATATCTGTGATGTCTATCCAAGCATGGCTGATGTGGCTGGCAGAATGCAGAGCAGCTATATCGAACTGAAGGACATCGCTCAGGAAATCAGCAGTAGTGTTGATCACGTGGAATTCGATCCTAACCGATTGGATGCCATCAATACCCGTCTGGACAAGCTCTACACCCTGCAGCAGAAGTTCCATGTGGAAACGGTAACAGAACTTATCGCTACCCGTGACCGCATCGCAGAACAGCTTGCGCATATCGATAATGGCGATGAAGACATCGAAGAGAAGGAAAAAGAAGTGGCTGCTCTCCTTGCCAAGGCTGAAAAGCAAGCTGCCCTACTCACTTCCATCCGTCAGAAATCTGCAAAGGCCATCGAAAAAGAGATGAAGGGCAGACTCATCCCGCTGGGCATTCCGAATGTGAGATTCGAGATTGCCTTCGCAGAAAAGCCACTGTCAGGAAATGGTGCCGACAAGGTCAGCTTCCTCTTCAGTGCCAACAAGAGTACCCAGCTACAGCCCGTCAGTCAGGTGGCTTCGGGTGGTGAGATTGCTCGTGTAATGCTCTCGCTGAAGGCTATGATCAGTGGAGCCGTGAAGTTGCCAACCATCATCTTTGATGAGATTGATACCGGTGTCAGCGGTAAGATAGCTGAAAAGATGGCAGATATCATGGAAGAAATGGGACTCCAGAACCGACAGGTACTCTCTATCACTCACCTGCCACAGATAGCTGCCAAGGGTAGCCATCATTACAAGGTATTGAAGGAGGAAACCGAGAATGGAACCATCTCGCACATGAAAGAACTCAACAACCAGGAGCGCATAGAGGAAATTGCCCAGATGCTCAGTGGCAGTGACATCACGCAGGCAGCTCTTGCCAATGCCAAAGAATTATTGAGAATATGAAAAGAATAAATATGATCATGATGGGACTGATGCTGGGTGCATCATCCCTCTTCGCTCAGCCAGGCTCTGTACAGAAAGCCGCTAAGAGCGTATTTACACTCACCACCTTCAACAAGGAGGGTAACATCATCTCTTCTACACAAGGTGTGTTTATTGATAACAAGGGAACGGCTATCGGTACCTTCAAACCGTTTATCGGTGCTGTGAAGGCTACCATCGTGGATGCCAGCGGAAAGTCGATGGACGTGGATGCTATCCTCGGTGCCGATGAACTTTACGATGTGGCTAAGTTCAGAGTTTTGGGTAATACCACGGCTGCCAACATTGCAACAGCAGAATCACCTGCGGGCAGCAAGGTTTGGCTCGTTCCTTATTCTATCAAGAAGTCACCTTTCCAGCAGGAGGATATCGCAAGCGTTGAGAAGTTTAAGGAAACTTACAATTACTACATCTTCTCCAACACCGTACCGGACAATGCAGTGGGTTGCCCATTCGTCAACAAAAACGGTCAGGTGATTGGTATCATGCATAGCAACGGTCAGGTAACTGCCATTGATGCCAACTATGCCAGGGAGTTGAAGGTGACAGGTCTTTCCACGCTGGATGCAGCCCTTCGCGAAACAGGCATCCGTACTGCTCTTCCTGATACCGAACAGGAGGCGATTACGATGATGACGCTCAACAAGTCTCAGGTGTCCCGCGACATCTATGACAAGTATGCAGATGAGTTTATGGCAAAGTTCCCTGCTTCTGCATTCGGCTATAAGGAAAAAGCAACTCTTCTTGTAGATAAGAACGAGTTTGCCAAGGCAGCCAAATGTATGGAAGATGGAATCAAGAAATCTTCTGCCAAGGATGAAGCCCACTCTAATTATTCTGATGTCATCTATCAGAAACTGATCTATAAGGGTGATTCTGCCTATACAGCCTGGACCTACGACAAGGCGATAGAGGAAGCACAGAAGGCATACACCATCAATGCCAATCCTGTATATCAGCATCAGGAAGCACGTATCATCTTTACCAAGGGTAATTACCAGAAGGCATACGATATGTTCATCGCCCTGACCAAGACTTCGGTCAAGAATCCGGAAATCTTCCTGGAGGCAGCTCAGGCCAAGATACAGCTCAAGGCTCCTGCTACAGAGATTAAGGTCCTGCTGGACAGTGCAGTCAATGAGGCTAAGAACTCGGGCACCCTGGCTGGTCCTTACTATCTGGCTCGTGGTGATTTCCAGGCAGAACAGGGAGAGTATCGCAGTGCTATCGCTGACTATAATATGTATGATTCGATTGTCCGTCCTGTTAATCCTGCATTTTTCTATGCACGATACAAGGCTGAGACCAAGTTGCGCATGTGGCAGCCAGCGCTGATTGATATTGCCCGTACCTGCTACCTTGCGCCTAACGAGCCTACATATTTTGCAGAATGGGCTAGTCTTGACTTGCGTGTGAAGAGATATGCTGAAGGTATCAGTGCAGCCAAGCATTGCATAGAGATTGCTCCAGAATATGCCGATGGCTATCTCCTCCTCGGTTTGCTCCAGATGGAGAACAAGCAGAAGGAAGAGGCTCGTAAGAACCTGGAAAAGGCAAAGGAACTGGGAGATACCCGTGCAGAGGGGTATCTCAAAAAACTGAAATAATAAAATTATAGTGCATCAAAGGATTGCACATTCAAACGCCCTAAAAGGGCAGAAGCTCATAGCCCAGGGTAACACCCTGGGTTTTTTGTTGCATCTGCTCTGCGCCCTGTAAGGGCAACAGCTTTGAAATAATCGATGAAGATGCTTTTGGTAATAAGGAATAACGTAAAAGTTGCGTAATATTGAAATAAAAGAAAAAAATATCCCAAAATATTTGGTGGTTTCGCAAAAAAGTATTACCTTTGCACTCGCTAATGAAAAATGGCAGTGTTGGTTCCGTAGCTCAGTTGGATTAGAGCAACAGCCTTCTAAGCTGTGGGTCTTGGGTTCGAACCCAACGGAATCACAAAAGTGGATTAATCGAAAGGTTAATCCACTTTTTGTTTATATACATCCCGGGAAAAATGAAAGCAATATATGTTTTAACTAAAAAAGGCCGATGCAATATGCACCAGCCTTTTTCTTATCTTCCACTTATTATTCTGTAATCAGTGTAAACTCTGAACCAGAAGCATAATCCTGACCATTCTGCTCATTCAATGCACGCAGACGGAAGTAGCGAGCCTTCACAGGCTTGTTCAACATCACCTTCTGCAGCTTGGCTGTCTTGGCAAAATGACCCTTCAAGATTGGCTCACCCCAAGTCTTGTTGTCGTTGCTAACGTAGATTTCATAATCCTTGATGCAACCATTCAAAGAACCATCCTGGCGTGCCAGATAAGTAAAGCCCTTGATGACCTTCTGCTTGCCAGCATCGAAGTCAACCCAGTGAGGATACTTAGCCAATGTAATGGAATACATCGTATGCCAGAATGTAGAAGGATCGCCATCTACCAAGTAGGCTGCATCACCCTCATCAGGCTCCTGGCTGGAAGCAAAGGCTATCTGAAGATTGGATGTCTGCTGATTCTGCTGCATCTTCTTCATCATCTCCTTCACCTTTTCACGACCGGTAGCTGAAACCTTCACGATATTTCCAAGCTCTGACTTCACCGCTGGACGGATGATGAATCCGAATGTGGTAGGAGTACTGCGTACCTGATCTGGCGTCAAAGGACCACCCTGTCCACAGCTGGCACCGCCCAATCCTGTAACCTTTGCATCGAGGTGCAAGTGAGTACCGCTGCTCTTTGGCAACTGATATGGATGTGCTGCCAAAGTCAACTCCTGCTGACTCCAAGGCAATGCTGAGGCAGACATTGTACTGTCAGAGATGAATACTACACCCTGCTGGCTGTCGTTGGTAACGGCACACCAGCGAACCTCCTCGCGGTTGCCCTGTGCCTGTGGCTTAGGAAGCATGATGCCCTGCTCTGCTACCGGACTGTGGTACCAACCGATAAACTGGCTGGTCTTGCGGTCGTTATAGTTGTTGACAGGTCCGCGTCCATAATAATCATACTGGTTCAACTCGCTTGGCAATACCATGGAATAGCCGATGCGAGGCAAGATGACCTTGGAACGGTTAGCACCAATGGCACTCTGCATCTCGATAGAACCATCCTTATAGATAGTATAGATCTGGCGTGAAGTGAACTTCAGGTCAGCATCTGTCAAGGCACGCTTGTTCTTCTCGAAGTTATAGCAAGACTCTGGGTCACGGTCGCGGTTGCTGTAATTCACATCGCATCCCTCCTTACCCTGACTCTCTACAGTAAATTCGAGCTGGTAAGTACCATCCTTCTTGGCTGTATAGTTCCAGTTCTTCACTACATGCTGCAGGTCGTACAGACCATTCTTGAACCAGGCATTGTGGTATCCGATACCAGCATCGTTGTCTGTAGGAGCACGATATGCATCGAGCTTAGGACCATTGCCATCCTTGATGATATCCTGACTGCCATACTTCAAGCTATAGATAGCACCGGTATTCAGATCGAAAGCCACCTGGAAGTTGCCACCATTGATGTTGGCACGCTTAGCCGCCTTATCTACCAAAAGCTTCATCGCCTTACCGTTCTTGGCAACAGTAGCAATAGAAGGAGCAGCCACATCAGCGCCCTTCACTCTCAACTGCTCTTCCATCTGAGGATAACCCTTGGCAGCCCATGGCATGTCCTTACCCAGAAGGAACTGAATGGTTACGAAGTACTCGCTCTTCGGATCGAGGCTCGCATAATCGTATGGCAAGGTATAGAAGCCCTTCTCGCGAGGACCCACGATATTCTTGGCACCCTTCAATGGCTGATTCTTAGAAATGCAGACACCATCCTTATAGAGAGACCATACAATCTGGTAATTCTTGAGAGGCTCGAAGTAGTTCTTATTGAAGATTTCAATCTGTCCCTGCTTCATATCTACAGCCTTCACGCCTACATTCTGATAAACCTTCTTCACCTCATAGTACTGAGCCTTAGGTGAGAAGTCTGGGCGAACGATACCATTCATACAGAACATACCGTCGTTTGGCTTGTTGTCCTTGCCGAAGTCACCACCGTATGCCCAGTAGGTCTGTCCGGTTACAGGATCCTGCTTGTCAAGAGCCTGGTCCACCCAGTCCCAGATAGCTCCACCCATGAAGAAGTTGGTGCTCTCGATGGCATCCCAGTAATCTATCAGGTTACCGCAGGCATTACCCATAGAGTGAGCATACTCAGAGATGTGGAACGGATACTTCAGCTTGTACTTGCCCTGTACGGCTCCCTGAACCCAGGCGATAGAAGGATACTGGTTAGAACCCATATCCACGATATCATTGTTGCGCTCATACTGAACCGGGCGGCTGGTATCATAAGCCTTGATGGCATTATAGCAATCTACGAAAGTCTTGCCAGGTCCAGCTTCGTTACCCAAACTCCAGATTACTACAGAAGGATGATTCACGGTAGCGTGTACCATCTCCATGTTTCTGGCGATATGAGCGTTGCGGAACTCAGGTACATGAGAAAGACTCTGCTTGCCATAGTAGTACTCATGGCTCTCGAGGTTAGCTTCATCCTCCAGATAAATACCATACTTGTCGCAGAGATAATACCAGTAAGGCGCATCAGGATAGTGGCAGTTGCGCACATGGTTGATATTGCCACGCTTCATCAGGAAGATTTCGTTCTCCATCTGCTCGCGGGTAGCAGTATGACCTAACAGTGTATTGTTCTCATGACGGTTGACACCCTTCAGCTTGATAGGCTGTCCGTTGAGATAGTAATATCTGCCAGCCAATCCGAACTCATCCTTCTCGGCAGGAGTCTCCTTGATTTCCACCTTTCTGAAGCCAACGATGGTAGAGAAGGTCTGAACAGTTCTGCCCTTGGCATCCTTCAGTTCTCCTACCAATGTATAGCGGTAAGGAGCTTCTGCACTCCAGAGCTTCACCTTGTTGGCAGCATCGAGCGTCGTCTCCAGAACAATCTCGCCCTTGGAATTCAGTTTTCCTACGAGAGGAGTAGAAGCAGTAACGCCTTCCATCAGATCATTGTCGTCGGAATAGAGACGGTTGGCATAGAGTGAATACTGCAAGGTATAACCCTTGATGGCCTTCTTGGAAAGGTTCTGCAACTGGGCAGTGATATGTAAGGTGGCATGGCTGTAGGTTTCATCCAGGTCAGGAATAGCCTTGATGTCTCTTACCTGAACCTGTGGTTTGGCAACCAAAGCCACGGTGCGGAAGATACCAGGCAAGCGGAACATATCCTGACTCTCCAGGAAAGAACCGTCTGAATGGCGATAAACCTCTACAGCTACAGTATTCTCCTCACCCTCCTTATTAAGATAAGGTGTAATGTCGAATTCTGCCAGGTTGCGTGAGTTCTTGGAGAATCCCACATACTTACCATTTATATATAGGTAGAAGAATGAATCTACACCATCGAAGTTAAGATAGATCTGCTGTCCCTTCCAATCTGCAGGTACGGAGAAGGTTCTGCGATAAGAACCCACCTCATTGCGGTTGCGATAGGTCATCCAGTCGGTAGGAGGTGTACGCATCACTCCACCCTTCCAGTCGTTCATCGGCTGCCAGGAGTGCTGGAAGATGACACGCTGGTTAGAATAGAGCGGATCTCCATACTTGTTGTTTCCATCTTTCTGCAGTCCTGCCAGATTCCAGTTCATAGGCACCTTGATGTCGTCCCACTGAGAGACATCATAGTCAGTACGGTAGAAATCCTTAGGACGCTCATCTGGATTTGGAGCCCAATGGAACTTCCATAATCCATCGAGAGATTTCCAGTAAGAACTGTTTTCTGGTAAAACTTTTCTCGCCTCTTCTACATTGCGGAACGAGAAGAACCAAGCATGCGGCTGCTGCTTGTTGACAGCTACGGAATCAGGACTTTGCCACTCCCATCCCGTAGGTGCAGCCTGCTGGTTGTAGAAGTAGCCTCCTAAAGTACCATCTGCCCATGCTGATGAGCAAATGAGTCCGGTTAAAAGTAATAAATAAGTTTTCTTCATAAGTTGATGTTATTGTTTCTAATTATTCCTTTGCAAAGTTACGCTTTTATTTTGAAAGAGCAAAATTGTAGAAGGGAAAAAGCGAGAAAACACCCGATTTTTTGAGATAAGTCTTTAATCTTTGCCCTACCCGATGATTTTTTGCACGAAAAACTTGACGGAATCGCAGAAAAACTGTATCTTTGTCGCATACAAACAATCGTATGGCAATATAGATATACTAAATATACTATTAATTAATAAATTCAATCTTAAACAAAGACATTTATGGTAAACAGATTCATTCTTAATGAAGTTTCCTATTTCGGTCCAGGTGCCCGCAAGGAACTTCCTACAGTAATCGCTAGTCGTGGTTGGAAAAAAGCATTGGTTGTAACAGACAAGGGCTTGATGAAATTTGGCGTTGCCAAGATGGTACTCGACGTATTGGACGAGGCTAACATCGCTTACGAGGTATTTGATGACGTAAAGCCAAACCCAACAGTTTCCAATGTTACTGCAGGTATTGAGGCTTGCAAGAAAGCTGAGGCAGACTTCATCATCGCTATCGGTGGTGGCAGTTCTATGGATACCGCAAAGGGTATCGGCGTGGTTGTTACCAACCCAGAGTTTGCCGACATCGTTTCTCTGGAGGGTGTTGCTCCTACCAAGAACAAGTGCTTGCCTATCGTAGCTCTTCCTACTACTGCTGGTACCGCAGCAGAGACAACCATCAACTATGTGATTATCGACGAGAAGCGCCAACAGAAGATGGTATGCGTGGATCCTAACGATATTCCTGCCGTTGCAATCGTAGATGCAGAGCTGATGTATTCTTTGCCAAAGGGTCTCACCGCAGCTACCGGTATGGATGCGATGACTCACGCCATCGAAGGTTTGATTACCAAGGCAGCTTGGGAGATGAGTGATATGTTCGAGCTCAAGGCTATCGAGATGATTCATAAGTACCTGCCTATCGCAGTGAATGATCCTACCAATCCAGAGGGTCGCAACGGTATGGCTGTAGCTCAGTATATTGCCGGTATGGCATTCTCTAATGTAGGTTTGGGCGTTGACCATGGTATGGCTCACCCTATGAGTGCCCTTCATGATGTTCCTCACGGAGTAGCTTGTGCCATCCTGCTTCCTACCGTGATGCGTTTCAATATGGAGGTAAGTGTTCCTAAGTATGTACAGATTGCCAAGGTTGTGGGTGTTTACAAGGATGGCATGACCGACCAGGAGGCAGCAGAGGCAGCCTGCAATGCTATCGAGGAGTTGTCTAAGTTGGTAGGTATCCCACAGCATCTCAGCGAATTGGGCATCACAGAGGCTGACATCCCTGCCCTTGCCGAGCAGGCATTCACCGATGTATGTACTCCAGGTAACCCTCGTGAGGTTTCTAAGGAGGATATTGTCGCCTTGTATCACAAGATTTTGTAATATAGGCTAAAGATAAGATAATACTTTAGTAGTTTAATCGCCCCAGAAAGGACAAGCATAAACGATGCTTCCCCTTTCTGGGCGATTTTTTTATTCATTTAATCCCTCAACTGATGATGGGATGGAATTTATGTTTACTCGCCAAATTCCTCCTTCACATCAAAGCAGGGACAATCCTTGCTGGCGAACTCATTGTGTCCATGAACCGTCGCCTCGGGATATTCCTCCTTCAGCTGCTCAATAAGAGCTTTCAGCGCCGCCTTCTGCTCGGGGGTTCGGGTATCCTTCGGCTTGCCATCCTTGGAAAGACCGCCAATGTAGCATACTCCGATACTCACGGTGTTGTGACCCTTGCAGTGGGCGCCCACCTCTTCTACTGATCTGCCCACGTGGATGCTTCCGTCACGGTAAATCACGAAATGATAACCGATGCAGAAAAAGCCACGCTCACGATGCCAACGGTCGATGTCGGCTACGGTGTAGTCGCGACCTTCTCGGGTCGCACTACAATGAATGATGATTTCCTTGATCTTGCGCATAATGGTATAATGTATTTTATTTGTGATTGTTATTTACACGAATATAATTCGCAGGAGTATTAGTTGGAAGAACAACCATATACTCTTTAGGAATCTCGTCTTTTCCCCAGTCCTTGATAACCAGAGTAACTTTTTCTTTTTTCTCCAAAGCCTCGTCGATCATCTCGCAGAACTCCTGGAACTTCTCCTCGTTGTAAGCCACAAGTCCCGTCTTCAACGACTTGCCCATCACGATGCTTCCGTACTTCAGGGCAAGCGGACCAAAGCCCGGCGTGATATAGGGCTTGCGAAGCACCGGCTTCTTAGGAACTCGGGCTTTCGTCTCCAGAATTGTAGGCATGGTTCTAACCTCCTCTACAATCTCAATCTTGAACTTCTTCTCCTCCTTCTCACCATTTTTCTTATTCTTCTCTTTCTCCTCGTCGGTCTCCTTGACCTCTACCTCAATTTTCTTCTGAAACCTGATAGGTACAGGCGCAATCTTGTAACGACCCGCAGACAGGAATTTCTTAGGATGTTCTACGGTACCGGTGAAAAATACTCCGTTAATAACCATTGTGCCATCTACACCCCATGGAGTGAAGCGACGGCGAAATATAGTAATATGCATAATGATTAATTTTAAAAAAATGACAATTGATTTTTGGGGGTCATAATCGGCCATTAGGGATTTCAATGAATAAGAAAACCAAAATGACCGAAAATGACCATGACCGGAAATGACCGGATTTAAACTATAGACGAAACCTTCTGATAACGCTTGTCAGGCAGAATTCCAATCAGTCCCTGCCGCTTCCAATTCTTCAACATCTGTCTCACAGTCTCGTTGGTAACACTCGCCCCTTTAACGGAAATACTCTGCTGCTGTGCCTGCTCGAAAGAGAAGGTCACGTCCAAACGTTCGAAGATGGAGTCGTTTTTGCCTCGGTGAGAGCGATCATACGTCGTCTGTCCGCAATATTCTTTCGAAGAGAATGCGTCTTCGATGCGGCTACGGAAGAAGTAAAGCGCATTGTCCAACTGATAGTCAGCCAGCACATTGAACACCCCCATCATGGTAGGTGTCTGCATCTTCACGATTAAATCCTTCCACCCCTGCGGATTCTGCTTCAACAGCTTCTCAGCTCCCTGGAACCCGTGCTTCTGAATCAGCGTCTCTGCCACCTTGCAGAGCAGGATGCAGGTCATCATTCTCATCGTAGTTGGGCAGATACGGAAACGCTGACGGGCTTTCACCTTGTCATCATTCTTCATCGTCTCCAGTCGTATCTGTTCCAGCCACTCCCTACCCTTGGCTTCCAGCTTCGGTAGTTCTACCTCGCCTTCCATCAGGGGCAGCAGATGGGCTACCTGAATGATACGGTCGCGCTGGCGTTCAGTGAGCACATACAGATTATCCGTCAACGGAGTAAACGTATTATCCGGAGTTCTTGCCACGGTAATACGGCTCTGAAAACCATCCGTATAGTTATTCACCACACGGTAGAGTGCATCAGGCGTTCCGCACATCACCACATTCCATAACAGTCTGTCTATATGCACATTCACAGCTTCTGCACTTCTTGCCTCACGCTCGTAGCTCGTACCGTCGTAAGCCTGTCTTAACATCACGGAGAAGTCGCTCATTGCAGATTTCCACTTCTGAGCCACGGTGTCAGCTTCCGGGGTAAACGAGAAGGCGTGCTTGCCTTCGGTGTTAGCCAATCTTTCTGCCAGATTCGCCACCGTATTGTTCAGCGTCAGACATCTTACGGGCAGTTTCGGCTCTTCCGGCTGCTCCTTCTTGTTCTTCGCTGCACGCTTCTTGGCTCTCCATTCATCCTCCTTCTGCTGGTACATTTTATCCATATCCTTTATCTCCGAAGTCCAAGCATCAATCACGGGGTCAATGCTTCCCTTACCGGATGCGAAATCTCCGGCGATGTAGGAGATGAGGTTCAGCGAGTTCATCTTGCCGTGAACAGAGACCTTGACGCCCGTAGCCAGCATTCCGATGGCTGGGCAGATGGCGGTAATCACCGGCATTGCCAGTGCGGGACCCACCGCATCGAGCGAATCCCTTACACCCAGCGGCATTCTGGGCAGGGCGTTGTAATAAAACAGATCGTCCTGGGCATTAGCCTCGTCCAGCGCATTTACCAGCGCATCGCTTCCTTCTAGATTTCCGCTCTTTCCAGCCCCCATCTTCATTCTCTCCTGTCGGATGGCAGCAAGCACATCTTTCAGTCGCTTAGGCATTTGGGTGATTTTCTCGTTTAATGCCGAGTTGATGCAAGCCATCTTCTCCTGCTCAGGAAAACCATCGTAGCAGGGGATGATCTGAGCCATCAGATTGCGGTCGAAGCCACAGATGTGACGCAGGTTCACCGCAAGCTCGAAGGTCAGCGTGTTACGGTTGGAGCGAACAGGCTCGTGCCCGTCATTATACATCTGCCACCATTTCTGGATGATTTCGGAATACGGGATTCCGAGGTAATCATTGCTGGAGGATGAAGAGGATGATGGAGAGGATGGTGAAGAAGAGGATGATGGAGAAGCAGAAACAGACTGAGCCTGATTCTTAGAAGAATTCTGAGGATTCTGAGAGTCATGAACGTTCTGAGAATTCTGAGGGGCTTGAACTTTCTGAGGATTCTGATTCGCTTGATTCATCAGAGGGTTCTGAGTCTTCTCCTCCACTTCTTCCAACCAAGCTTATAATGCTTATTCGCCTTATGCGCCCCAGGAGGCAGCTCCTCCTGCCCATACTTCTCACGCTCTTCCAGCACCTTGCCTTCAGCCGCCACGGCAGCCTCCTCATAACTATCATTGAAGAGTTCGGGAGACAAGTAAAGCAAATCATCTGCATCAGCCGAAGTGGTGAAATAAACTCGGTTAATATCGTGAGCCGAAGTATCCATTTCGCACTCCAGCATCTTGGCGATTCTAACCTGATTTTCGAGAATCGTCTTGCCCATTTCTCGCTTACACACCGCATGACCACCTTGTCGTGCGCTGCGTTCCAGCATCAGCAATCCATACTTTTCCGGCTCCTGCAGCATCAGCTTAGCTGCCTTCTCGAAATCCTGCTTATCATCCAAATCGAAGCCGAAAGCCCGGCTTGGCAGCTTCATACCCTTCACTACCCCCTGCGGATAATGTCCGGAATAATTAAACTGCACCAGTCTTCGCTTCGCTCCATCGTTTCCTTCGCGAGCCAGTCGCAAGTTCGCCTTCTGCTCGTAGCTTCCACGAATATTTCTGTATTCCTCTTCCGAGGTGATGGAGCGGGCAACTTTGTGCCCGTTCTCCACCCTTATCAAATAACAGCTCATCTATGTTTTTCTACTTACTATTATTAAGTTGAACATCCATATATTTTATCGCTTCAACTGGTATTCTATCAAAGCATCCGCAGCCTCTTCTGCCTCCTTCACCAGCGTGCTGCCTATATTAATCCCCTCATCACAGAATACCTTCAAGGTGAGCTGGACAGCTCCATCTTTGGTCTTGCTCACACGACCGTGAGCCAGCTTTCTGATCAGTACAGACTGAGAACGTACTCGTGGTTTAACCACGAAATCAAAAGTGCCATCCGAAAGCTGCTGGGCAACGCCCTGCGAACGGAATCCCAGCACCTTCTCTCCCCCTCCATGCTCATTAGGAGCAAAGAGGAAACACTTGCTTTCATCGTAGAAAGCCATACCACCCAGCTGCACGTGCTGGCTACCATTATTCACCTGCTGGCCATTAACCTGCTGATTATTTACCTGCTGATTGTTTACATTTTTCTTCATATTCTGAATTGATTTGCGAGAAGAAACGTGTGGAATATTGCGCGCTTTACCATGGAAGATCCTCCGCAGTCCCAACTCAGTTAATAACTAAAACTACTTTTATCCCTTCAGCTTTTCAATATCCGTAACGAGGATATCCTGATAAACCTGCCCATTATACTCACGAGCCGTGAATCGGAGCGTAACTGCAACCAGTGCTCCCGGAGCAAACTTACACTGCGCCATATTGCCCAGCATAGCCGCAGCATATTGGTTCTCGTACTTGCCGCCCATCTCCTGCAACACGATGTTGCACTTCATCATCTGGCCGTTCTCGCTCTTCTGGCTCTGCACGGCGAAAGCCTCGCCCTGCTTCACCACTCTCATAATCTGAGTATTCATATTATAAAGTAGTCGGAAGTTGTTTCAAGATCACCAAACCATTTCGGCGTTGTCTTGTTTCTTCGACGCTGCAAAAGTACTGCGGAAAACAAGGCAAAACAATCCTTTTCCCACAACTTCCCCGAAAAACCCGTGATTTTGGGAAAAATCGGGCATTTCTTGGGAAAAATAAAAAGCCTACACGCTCAGCAGGGAAAAATTAAAGGAAAATTGTATAATCTTAACAAAATGGCAAGAAAACACCCCCATTTTCCTGCAAGTCTTTTCCCACACTTTTCCCCAAAAACTAATGATTTTGGGAAAAAAGAGGGGTATCTTGGGAAAAATCGGTGTATTCGTGGGAAAAATCCCTTGTTTTTGGGAAAATTGGTATTATTAGGAAAAATCTAGAATAACTTGGGGAAATCCTAGCATTAGGAAGAACAAGACAACTTTAAGAAGAGCAACGAAACCATGAAAAGCCCTCGAACGTAGAAACATTCGAGGGCTGTATATATTAAAGTATCACTATATCTTTATTCTTTTCTTTCTCTAGGGCTGCATATTTTCTTAAAACCCTAGCAACTTTATTTCTTAAATTGATGGTATTATCGGCAACCACAATTTCTTCCTTGTCGATAATGTGATTTGACACCAAAATAGAATAAGAATTGCCCATTTTGAAGAATGAAGACAATTTATTGTTAGGACTATACATATCCTCTATGGTGAGCCTTGGCGCATCTTCCTCACTCTTGCCGGAGAAAGAGGAAATGTGCTTGCTCATCTTTCCAAAAGCATGAAAAATGCAGAATGTGACATAAGTCATGATTACTGCAAAAATCGAGATACCTAACATAATTCTAAAGTTTATTATTATCTTTGTTGCAAATATAATAATAAAAACAGAATATGCAAGTTTTTAATGTTAAATCTTTGCTTTTACCCTATTGTTTAGGAAGGTGCGACCTCGCATCGCACCTTCCCTCAAAACTCCCCCTAATCCCTTCTCTTATATTCCTCCCTTTTCTCCAGCTTATAATACAGCTCCTGGGCGGTATGATAATCGGGATCGGAATCTGCAAGCCACTCATCAAAGGGGCGGTTGTGGTTCATCTGCGTTTCCTGCTTTCTGAACGACTCCACCACGCACCTCTTTTCTATTTCCGGAAACATCAGGTTCATGCGGGCGGCAAAGGCAGACTTGTCCTTATCCTCCTTCACCATGTGGAACGTATATTTCATCAGACACCACACAATGTACCAGTCCTGCTGCTTCGTGATGTTGCCCTTTAGCCAGAACTCCAGCTTCTCCTTCAGCTTGGCTGGATCCACCCAGTTGGCAAAGAAAGAATCGCCATTTCGCTCATACTCATCAGCCCTGGCTATTTCTACCGCCAACATATTATGCTCTCCCTGAAACTTAAACAGCGTTTCAAAATCACCGGGCGAAGCCTCCTCTCTTACAAGCATGTGGACAAGCTCCTCCTCATTCTCCTCATCCTCCACATTATTGAACCAGACAGAACAAAGCGTATAATTGTTGAATTTCCCCTCTACTTCACTCATCACTTTCTGCAAGCTCAAAGTGGTAATCTCTATTCTTCTCTCTTTCAGATGACGCTTCTGCACCTTGGCTACATGCTCCAGATGAGCAGGTAGCGTATGCTCATCAAAATCTCTCTTGATGTAACGATAAATAATCACAGCCTCCTGGTCGGTGCGGAACCCCCGGGTTCTATACAGGTCAGTAAAGTCTTTGTAAATAGACGTAACCGTGGTGACGGTCTTCTCCAAAGCCAACTTCAATCCACAAGAGATAAAGTTCTTGTAGCGAGACTCATAGTTAGAGAGATCAGCGTCAGCCGGAGCCTCCTGCTTCTCACACTGCTTGAAAAGATTCTTAGCACTGGGTATCTGACCATATTCCTTCACATCCAGCAGATAGTCTGAATGCTTTCGGGCGATGGTCTGAATGTCTTTCAGCACCTTCTCTAAGATTTCCGTATAGATAGCCATCAGTTCATTATCATAGTTTTTGTAGATGGTAATATAGACTTTCTTATGGAGCTTATGAATATATTTAAGAAAATCTGTCAATTGCTCGGCAAGGTCTTGGTAAATATGATAATAATGGGTAAGTCCCTTATGCTTTCCTGCATTCCATTGAATGTCTTCTATAGCATATTGAATCTCCTTACATAAATGTTCAGCCTCTTTTTTAAACTGGACAACATCTTCCATGGTTATAGGAGTGTATTTCTTTTCTCCTGTAGCCTCATCCATTTCTAACAGGTCTTCCTCTGATTTGATTTTCAGACAGAAAACGTAACGATTATCTGTATTGGGTAGGTCTTCTGATTCCATCTTGTTTAATGTTGTTTAAAATGTAGTTGTTTGAAAAACAGCGTGGGTGTTCCCTGTAAGCACCGGTATTCAGGTACCTGCAAGAACCTTCGGTAAGGTACAAACAAGCACTGCCCACGCCGTAGAGGAGTGGACGCCTTGCTGTCACCGTCTTCTTACCGAATTTCTGAATTTGCAGGTTCTGAATGCCGTAGAAGTGTCAGATAATCAGCGTCTATCTTTTTATGATTATTATCTGTTTACTTTCTGTTTTTTAATTCAATTTTTTTTAAAAGGGGCTGTGTTATAAGTCATAATTCACCTAGTAATGCGTTCTGCGGATAGCAAGCATTTTGACACATCCCTTCAATTAAACAAATGTCTCGGCTGGTAATAAACCTTCCTTGACGATAACTAACTCAATCGCCGATTAGCGATACTTACGAAAAGTCTCGTTTACCTTCTATATTTTTAAAGTCTGCTGATCAGTTTACCGATGGTAGTATCAGTAAAAGTTCGCCAGATTTTCAATTCCACAGGCTTGTAGTCATCAAAGAGCTGCTTTACGAACTGCACCTCAAGTACCAGTCGGAGATCGTTTTTATCTTCTTCGGGCGTTCCCTCCTTGCGGTAGCCGAGTCGTGCTATTCTGATAAGGAAGAGATCGCGCACTCCCTTGCCCTTAATATAAGGCATAAAGTAGAAAAGCTTATTGAGAGCCACGGATGCAGGGAACTTCTTGCCTGTATAGTAGATGGTGGCAGAGCCGTCAAGGAACATCTTCTCGTTGTCTTTCTTTACCAGCGAGATGAGTACATTCTTGGTTTCATCCACCATAGGCTCCATCTGCGGCTTTTCACCATATTTCTCCCAATTAATATCTTCGTGCACCATACAGTTATCAGCAATACTATTAAGTGCATATTGATCGAAGAGATCAAGGAAGTTAAGCTCGTGATACTTATTTGTAACAGTTGAAGTCTGCGTATTATGATCCTTTACAACAACTAATTGCGACTGCTTATGCACAATCTCTCTAACAGCTTCTGAACAATCCTGTGTATCCTCAGGCATAATATTCTGAATATCATTGAAGAGCCGGATAAGTGAGCGACCTACTGCCCACGCTAAATTAACGGGAACCGCATTACCTATTTGCTTATATTTATCGCTCATACTTCCTTGGAAATTCCAACTATCCGGAAAAGTCTGAATACGTGCATATTCTCGAACACTTAATGGACGTGTTTCTAAAGGATGACAACGCTCTGTCTGTTTTTGGCAAGGAGAGCATGTAAGTGTCAATGATGGTTCATCAAGTGACAATCTTCTTGCCATACCGGTTTTTCCACCACCGAGCAACCAACTACCTCCCATATAGTCCTTGGCAACATCTTCTGGCAGATTTCTCCAATCGCCACCTTGGGGAACCATTGCCAAAACTCGCTTTTTCTTCTCTGGATACAGTGCACCCTCAGAAACAGGAACATCACTATCAAAGATTACGCTCTGGTAGAGAGCATCACGAAGAGTTAATACTTCATGATAAGGTGTAGGCCAATGAAACTCTACGCGTTTAGCAATATCGTTGCGAATTGCAATGAGAATCAACCTCTCTCGTTTCTGCGGTACTTGATACATGATTGCACGCAACACACGAGGTTCAACAAGCGTGTATCCCAATTCAGCTATTGCATTTTTTATAGTCTCAAATGTTCGTCCATTTTCATGTGAGATTAACCCCTTAACATTTTCTCCCATAAAAACTTTCGGCTGAATTTCTTTTACTGCTCGGGCTAGTTCAAAGAACAGAGTTCCACGGGTATCGTTGAATCCAGCCCCCTTTCCCGCATACGAAAACGCCTGACAAGGGAAACCACCTGACAGAAAATCTACCTTACCTCTTAAAGGAGTGAAATCTATGTGGCGCACGTCACCCTCTATCACATTCCATTCTGGTCTGTTTGTTTTTAGCGTCTTGCACGCAGCTGTTTCAAACTCGTTCAACAACACGTGATGAAAACCTGCCAGCGACATGCCTAAAGCCAAACCACCACCACCAGCAAAAAGTTCTACTGAATTGAATTGTCGCACAGGAATAACTCTAGATTCGTTTTCCCAATTACTCTTAAGCATAGAATCTATCTCCGGTATAACCTTAAGGTCTTCCATCTCAAACCCAGAGATACCATTCTGAATCCGAAGTGGATAAAGCCCATTTCTACCCCAAGTTTGAACCGTACGATTGGAGGTTCCAATAAGTGCTGCTAAATTATTTTCCGATATAAAAGTCATAGTTACAACCCACCTTTCTCTCTGATTTCCTCTGCGATTTCTTCCACTTTGGCTAGGATAAGTGCACTTCCATTTATGCTATCTTCATCTACTACCTCACCAAAAGCCTTGGCCAAACGATGATAAAAGTTTTCATCGCCAGTAAGATGCATCCAAAAATCTGCACCGCACAATACAGGATAATGCGTATCTATCGCCTTATAGAAAGCTGATATGTTTTCTTTTTCACCATACAATACCCCTACTACAAGATCATCAAACTGCAACCCCATTCTGTCCAGTCTTGACTTGTTTAGAAGATATTTAAAATGACTTAAAATTGTGGTAATATCATCCTTATTGATTGTTTTTGGACCCGCCTTACATTGACAGTATTTACGGCGACCATCAATTGCATCAACGAATTCAATATCTATACCATCAATGCCAGATGCTCCACCAACTACCTCCTGGAGTTGAGCAATAAACACCTGAACATTCTGACCGAAACTTGTACTAAGACTTGTGCCAAGGATACGTGGATAGACTAGAGCTTTGGCCAAACTAATTGGTTGCGTATCTCCACATAAGAAAGCTGCAAGATAATTGATAAGAAACGGATTAATATCAAAACTGCTCAGATGAAGCTTATTCAGATTCTTCAAATGATTAGGTATGATAATAGAGCGGAAATATTGCTTTCCACTTTCTATAATGGCTTGTTTCTGTTGTTCTGTCATCACTGTATATTTTTAAATATTTATGTTATTCTGCGCACCATGCACAGAATTCGCCCCCAAAGTTACAAAATAATTGCGAGAAATCGGGCATAATTATATAGATTAACACAAAAAACATGAGAAAATCCTTCAAAAATACGAAAAAAGTAGGATTTTCATAGCTTTTTTTGAACGCTCAAAACATTAATAATTATATTATACTCAATATCCACATATCTTGCATATTTTCAGTATTTTACAAAATATGCTTATGTTATCTATGTTATGAAAGATTGCATTATCTGGGCGGAATAGTGGAAGAGAGAAAAAATGGTTTTTCGCAAAATGATTAGTAGAATTGGGCTCTCGGAGCACTAAAAATGTGCCTCCGATGGCATTTTTACCCCCGCAGAAGGGTAAAAATACAGAGGTGAAAAGCAGGTTGGAGGGGCGAAAATGATTGATTTTTGGAATATGTTTTACAAATTCGCAGGTAATCTGATACTGAGTGTGACTGACGAATATGAAAAACGCACGAGAAATGTAAAGATTACGCAAGCAAAGAACATTGAAGCAGTAATACGCAAAACGAACATACCATATTAATAATCAGTATTTTATATAGACCAACAAAACCTCAGGTAGAGCATCCTTGGAACCCTCTATCCGGTCATTTTCGGTCATGGTCATTTTCGGTCATTTTCGTTTCGGGGGCGCAAATCTCCCCTATAGTATAATATAAATAATATTTATATTATACTATAGATTAAAATGACCGAAGTGGATTTTGAAAATGACCGAAAATGACCATGACCGGAGATGACCGGAATGCAAGCAATGTGTAAAAATAGCGTTTACTTACATAGCTGATTGTCAAATACTTACGCCATTTTTACCATCTTATTTCGATAAAAACTTGATTTCGCTTTCGAAATTTTGTATCTTTGCACCGGCAATCGAAGGAACAGTCTATTGTGCCGAAAAACGGTCATCTATGAAGACCGAGGCTGGGCTTAAATGATGGCAGGCGCCGGTCATCTATTAAGACCCCCAAAAGCACAAGGAAACGGGCTTTCCGGGTAGTTGTGATTCAGTGAACTCTTAAACACAGAACAGAGTATGATTAACTACAGCATCGTAATGCGCAGCGTGAACGCAAACCTCCTTGAGATCAACCAGGCAAAGTCACGTATCAACCAGGCTAAGAAGGACGGCAAGGAGCCGGACAAGAAGGACACCGACCTGGTGAAGACCGAGAAGCAGAATGCGTTCGCCATCTCGCAGTACACCGATGTGATGACCATCGAGAAGTTTGCCAAGCACATCACTTCTCACGGCAGTGTGTATTCTAGAGCTGACATCAGCGCCATCCTCTACATGGCAGTGGACTGCATGAGAGAGATGCTGCTGGAGGGCAAGAAGATCCGTCTGGGCGATCTGGGCGATTTCTCTCTCCTGCTCGGCTCCAAGGGTGCAGAGACTGCCGACAAGTTTACGGCGCAGAACATCACCAACGTGAAGGTTCAGTGGGAGCCTGGACAGCAGTTCAAGAACCTGCTCGACGACGCAGAATTCAACCTCGTGGCTAGCCGCAGTGCTCAGGCAGCCGTGATCAAGGCAATCAAGGAGGGCAAGACCAACGTGGACCTCAACGTGCCTATCAATCCAGACGGCGGCGGTGATGGTGACGGAACCACTGGCGGAGGAACCCAGGGCGGCGGCAGCAACGCTGGCGGCAGCGGAACTACCGGAACTGAAGGTAGTGGAACGCAGGGAGCTGGCGGTAGCGGAACCACTGGTGACCAGGGTACCAGCGGCGGCAATACCGGCAGTGAAGGCGGTGGCGATGACAACGTAAGTCTCTAAAAAGTAGAAGTCTATGAAGAAGGATACTTGGAAAATGGTGATTCAGATTGCGATCAGCATTCTCACCGCAATAGCCACTTCGCTCGGAGTTTCCAGCTGCGTGTAGCAGCAGGAAAGCAAAAAGTAAGATGCAGGAAAGCAGAATGAAATCTGCATGTGATTAGTTTTTGAGATGATTTTATCTATTACAACCGCTCCTCCTATATATAAATAGGTGGAGCGGTTTTATTTATTTCCCCGGTCATTTCCGGTCATGGTCATTTTCGGTCATTTTCATTTTCGAATTCCTTCTTCCAGTCATTATTCTATCGTTTAGCTTCCCTTTCAAAAAGAAGGAAACGTATAAATCTTACAACTCATTCAACAAGTCCTCCAATGTTTTAAGCTCTAGCTTTCCTTCCCGATAGGATTTCAGCTCATGGAGGGCATTGTCAAAACCTGATAGAATTTCTTCTTTAGTCATACAAGACACTTCTTGAACCATACACGCCTCATTTGTCTCTTTGGCTGACGTAATAATCGTATTGGTAGTCTTTTGCATATCTACAGAGATTATAAAAGTCTAGTAAGGGCGTACAGAAACTACCTTTGCCACATGTCCCTCAGGAATTCCTGGTACTACTATCGAATAGCTAACAGGATATTTCTTTTCAAACTCCTCAATAGGAAGAGCAAATACTTTTAATTTCTTTTTCTTCATAATTTACTCCTTTCTTATCTTATTTACTTATTTATTAGTTACATCAATAATGCAAACATTATGCTATCTTAAAATATTTAGACTGTCCAAAGAATATTCTGCCCAAATTATCCTTGATGGAAATAACCAATCCCATAAAAGGATTGTGCTCTACATCAATAACCTGGCCCTCAATCCAGTCTGTCAAACCTGTCAAAGAAGGATTTACCTTCATCATATCTCCTAATTTTGGTTCCATGACAATCTGTTTTAAATATTTATTTTGTGCAAAAATACACAGAAGTTTTCAAAATACCAAATATTTTATAGAGAATCTAGAATTTAGTGAAGTATAGCCTCAACATCTTAGAGCGGAGCATCATTTTATCGCCCTTGAGCTTCTCTTTGTAGAAGCTTCTCGCAGATTATTGATACCATAGCTTCTGATGCTGTCATTCACCACGGTTGCAGGAATATCACCACCATTTTCTCCATGATCCTGATGCCAGTTGTTCTTGTAAGGCGAATGCAGGATCAGACTGTCACCCTTCTGTTCGAATCGGAAATAATAGCCACGGAAGCTGTACATATTCGTGGGGGTAATACAGGCACAAGATATCAGCTTATGCTGCACTCCCCAGAATACTCGTTCCTTGGAAAGGTCGAGATAGTTGCCCGTAGCCAACGTATCTACCCGTTCCAGATGCCAGAATCCATCAAAATCTCCATTATCGCTCGTCTCTAGGGTACAGGAACTCAGTACCAGACTGATAGCTGCTATCAAATATATCATTCTTTTCATAATCTTTTCTCTTTCATAAAGTTAGAACTTGACGATACCTTGTCTTGTCAGGGTAATTTGGAATCCTCTATTGTGGCCCAGCATCTCTGTACTGCCGAAATCCATTCCGTAAGCAGCCTTTACCGTATATCTTCTCAAGAAGTGGTAGCTGCCTTCTGCCATGAAGCTTACATTATGATGCTTCTTGGTAAATGGCAGGACATAGGTTCCCCATCCCTTCTGATAGGAGGCGAGTACACGATAGCCGAATTTGTCGGAAGGCTGACCATCGAATCCTAGGTGATAGGCGATGAAACGGTTATCCTTCACCTCAATCTTTCCATCTGTATTATAGATTGGCGAACGATAGAGCGGATTACCCATTACCTGTCCCCAATGCTGCCAGCCAGTATAGTTACTATGATTGTAATAATTGTCCATTCCAGCCAAATGATCAGGAATATTCACTGTATGATCATGGTTATATGGTCCACTCTGGTATTTAGTATGTATATACTCCAAAACAATATTTCGTAACCATCTGCCATATTTGATATTCAGTTCCGCACCTAGCATCATGTCCTTGAGGGAATACATAAAGAAGCGATGGCTTTTCTTGCTCTGCCACTCCTTTCCTTCGCCATATCCATTATAATCAAGCATAAACATCTGACTGTCATCCTCGAAGAAATGATCAGCATAAACGCCCAACTTCCAGGTGTCAGCATTATAGTTGATGCGCATGAGCCAAGACCCCAACTGGTTGCCGGCAATATTGGCATACTGACCTTCACCATCATCATGACCGCCAGGAATAAAAGCATGCCACATTCCCTTTAATCCACCTTCTGTAGCCTTGCATTTGAGTCCGCCATTTCCATCATAGGTGTATGGCTTGCCACCAAACTGTGCTGCCATTTCCAAGCCCAATTCGATACTCAAAGGGCAGAATGCGGCATCGTTTCCAATTCGCAGATAGCCAGCCTTGCTATGATAGAGCACACCTTCCGAATACTTGGATTTGCGCTGGGTGAAATCATGCTGCCAGTTTTCATCGGTAAATTTTCCAAAAGCTATATGTCCCTTGAGTTGAACCCAATGATTAAGAATAGGTAGCGTCCAATATTCCGGCAAGGCTAATCTTACCTGCGGTACAGGTCGAGCGTTAATGCCCAGCGTCTGGCTACCACTGGAAAGCGTCTGGTTCTTCAATTCCATCGGATACTCTTTAGCACCCACACTGAGCACACCATGCAGCCATCTTACTTCTGCAAAAGCCTGCTGCACAATAAACCGGCTGGTAAAATGTGTGGGCAATACCAAATCTACACCATAACCTACTCCCCATCTGCGATAATCATCTGTGGATAGAGGTCGTATCAGACTACCTCGCAGATAGGCATTCGCCTCTTTCAGAGAACTTAAACCATACCGATTGGCATTGAGCCAAAGTGGTGTTTTGCCCTTTGAAAAAGTAGCCTGTCTATCTATTCGGTATTCCAGGGCACTATCGAGTCTTAATTTTGTAGGTTCCGCATCTTCCTGCCAACAATATTGCGCCTTCACTGATTGCGGGCACGCTACAGTGAGGAGGCAAAGCGAAACTAAATAGAAAACTTTCTTCATATCAATGTTTTATCTATAAAACTGAATAACCACTCATTTTATTGTAGTTTTTGCAGTTACTTTAACATTCCTTACGAAAAGTCGGGCTATAAAACTGGATGAGAAACCTGGATGGGAAAGATTAAATTCGCCAAAATACAATAATTCAACAATACATACGTTACATTATATAAGATAAGAATTAGATTAGTAAGGTTTTTGTAAACAAGATAAACAATGAAAAATAAAGAAGAACATCTCAAACAAATAGATGTGGTGGCAATAGTTAAGGAGATGAAGAAGCATAAGAAACTGTATATGATTGCTCTTCCTATCACTTTCGTACTCTCTTGCCTACTCATCCTCTGTGTGCCAAGGTATTATGCAAGTACTGCAAAATTGGCTCCGGAAATCTCAAGCTTCAGTTCGAATTCGTTAGGTGATCTAGCCTCTTCATTCGGCTTCGATATAGGAGGAAACTCTGCAAACGGAGATGCCATCTTTCCGGAACTCTACCCGGAGCTGATAGAATCCAACGACTTTATGGTGGGTATGTTTGATGTCAAGGTGAAATCTAAGGATGGAAGCATCAATACTACCTATTATGATTACCTTGCCACCAAGCGACAGACACCTTGGTGGTCTAAAGCGTATAATTCCGTAAAACAGCTGTTTGCTACACCTGATTCTACACCCGTAAGTAAAAACGGAAAAGCTAATCCATTCCAACTTACCCGACGTCAGGATCAGATAGCCCGACTTATGAGCAAAAACATCAAATGTAATATTGATAAGAAGAACTATGTAATTTCCATCACCGTAGAAGATCAGGATCCTCTGATATGTGCAACCCTTGCTGATACGGTTCAGGCTAAACTTCAGGATTTCATCACTTCCTATCGTACCAAGAAAGCGAAGAAAGACTTAGAGTACTACAAGAAGTTGAGCAGTGATGCCAAGTCAAAATATGAGCGCATCAGACAGCAGTATGGCAGTTATTCTGATGCCAACCAGGATGTGGTATTGGAAAGTTACCGCCTGAAAGCCAACGATATGGAAAATGAGATGCAGTTGCTTTACAACACATACACAACTCTTCAAGCTCAGGTACAGCAGGCTCAGGCGAAACTTCTGATGCAAACTCCAGCCTTTACGACCCTTCAGAGTGCATCTGTACCATTGAAGCCAGCAGGACCAAAGAGAATGCTGTTTGTTCTCGGAATGACATTCATCGCATTCATCGTCGTGACAGTATATTCTATTAGAAAATTGATTTTTAGAGAGTAGAAACAATAATAATAATGAGCAAAATGAATGAACATAATCATAGCAACTATTCCAAGCGAATTGCAACCAATACTTTGGTGCTATTCGCCAGAATGCTCATTATTACCATTGTCAATCTCTATACTGTGCGCTGGGTTCTGAAAGGTCTTGGTACAGAGGATTATGGAATCTACAATGCAGTGACCGGAGTGGTTACCACTGGTACTTGCATCAGTAGTGTCCTTGCAATGGCTACACAGCGTTTCTATTCTTATGCTATGGGGATAGGTGAAAAGGAAAAGCTAACCAGAATATTCTCTGCCAGTGTGAATTTAGTTATTGTGTTTTCGATTATCACAATCCTAGTTCTTGAGCTTGTAGGGAATTGGTTTGTTTCCACACAGATGACAATCCCTGCTGATAGACTGTCGGCTGCAAGCTGGGTGTTCCAGTTTTCTATATTCTCGTTTGTTTTTACCTTGCTTCAGATTCCATATATAGGAGCAATCTTCTCTAATGAAGATATGGGAGTATATGCACTCGTATCTTCTGTAGATTGTTTCATAAGATTGATGATTGCGGCTTTGATCTGTATGTTTGGTATCGATCATCTTATTTTATATAGTGGCGCCATGATGATGGAATCTGGCTTAGTGATGGTTGTTTATATGCTGATTGCTTCTCGCAAATACATCGAATGCAGATATACGACAAAAGGAATAGACAAGGGGCTATACAAAGAATTGATATCATTCTCTGGATGGACATTTTATGGTGCTTTGTCTGGAATGGGCATGACTCAGGGAAGTATCATTTTGCTCAATATCTTCTTTGGTCCACTGGTAAATGCTGCATTTTGTATTGGCAACCAATTATACAATGCCATCAACACGTTGAGCAATAGTATAGTTGTTGCATTCCGTCCTACATTAATCAAATCCTATTCGTGCCAGGATATGCTATATATGCAGCAACTTTATTTTTATGCCAATAAGGCAATTTTGTATTTGCTGTGTTTGGTTGCAATACCTTTGATGTTGGAAACGGAATATGTACTGCAATTCTGGTTAGGATACAGCACACCTGAAATCATACTCTTTTGCAGACTCTATATTATATATACGATTGTTTTGACTTTACATAATCCGATTACTATAATTATACAAGCTACAGGAAAAATCAGAAAGTATAGTTTATATGTAGAAAGTCTTACCATTATGAACATTCCTGTTTGTTGGGGGCTGTTTATACTAGACTGTCCTTCTTATACTATCTTTATCGTAATGATAGTCTTGTGTCTGATAGCTCACAATATAAGATTGGTGATGCTGAGAAAAGCTGTTCCAGAACTGAAGCTGAGAAGTTATTATAAACATCTGATACTTCCAGCCTTCTTCATACTGGGCATAACGAGTATGTTGGAACTGTTCTTGCTGCAGTTACCGATAGCAGGTTTTCAAAGATTTGGGCTAATCGTGATTTCTTCAGTCATGGTAATGTCTATATTGATATACGTATGGGGCTTTTCGGAAGCCGAACGAAAATTATTGCATTTACTGATTCATAAGGTAGTGAATAAAAGGCAAACAGTATTATAAAGGAAACAATAAATTATGGGATACATTTTACTATCAGTACTTTTGATAACGATTATACTTTGTTATCTGGAAGATTACATCAAGCGATATAGATTTTTTCTATATATCTTGATGGGATTCGTTATGGTTCTCATAGCAGGATTACGCGAAATAGGTCTGGATCCTGATTCTGAAAATTACGAGTATTCTTTCCATCATTATTATCAGAGTTCTGAGATGGGTATGGTAGAACCATCGTTTACTCTGATATCTGCTATTCTAAATGTATTTACAGATAATGTGCATCTTTTGTTTTTAGTTTATGCATTCCTTGGTGTCACTATCAAGCTATATGCATTCAAAAAAAGCTTGCAATGCATTTTCGTGCCAATGATGTTATATATAAGTTTCTACTTTGTATTGCATGAAATGACACAAATTAGAGCTGGAGTTGTGTCTGCTTTATTCTTGTTGGCTGTGTACCACATAGCTAAAAAAGAAAAAAGAAAAGCATTACTGCTGATCATAGTTGGCTCATTCTTCCACTATTCCTCCTTAGCTCTGCTACCAACACTCGTGTTTGGCAATAAAGATTTCAACCGAAAAGAAAATATAATGATAGCGTTACTCATCCCCCTAAGCTATCTCATATATTTCGGTGGTATCAGTATGCTGCTGAATACTGATATTCCACTTATCGGCAACAAACTAGCCATCTACCAGCAGGCAATGGAAAAAGGAAAAATGACAGTAAACATAGATGTCTTTGATCCTGTACACCTTGTCTCCGTGATGTTGTTTTACTACACATTATATTTTCGAAAGACAATCACTGCCTTCAATGAAAACTATAATGTTGTAATAAAAATAGTGGCACTAGGGCTGTTCTTGCATACAAGTTTGGCTTTTCTCCCAGTTCTAGCATTGAGAATCAGTCAGTTATACTGTATCGTTAACATTTTCTTATTTTCAGGAATCGTATATACATTCAAACAGAAATGGATGGGAATAACAGTCCTGGTATTATTATCAATATTTCAAATGTATCTCGCTTTGCCTCATTATGGATTAGGTGATATCGTGAGATTTTAAATAAAGAAATACAATGAAAGCAAGAGTTATAGCTTTTTATCTGCCACAGTTTTACCCGATTCCCGAAAACGACAAGGTGTGGGGACTGGGATTCACAGAATGGACGAATGTAGCCAAGGCTCGTCCGGTTTTCATGGGCACTATCAGCCTAGAATACCGGCAGATTTAGGCTTCTATGATCTTCGTCTGCCTGAGACTCGAGAGCAGCAGGCCCAGTTGGCACGCGAAGCAGGTATAGAAGGTTTCTGCTACTGGCATTACTGGATGGGTAATGGAAAGCGCCTGTTGCAGCGTCCTTTCGATGAGGTACTAAATTCCGGCAAACCAGATTTTCCTTTTTGCCTCGCATGGGCCAATCATGATTGGAAAACAGGAACATGGGTGAACAAAGGTGGTAACCAGATGATCTGCGAGCAGAAATATCCTGGAGACGATGATTATATTGCCCACTTTCATTATGTTCTTCAAGCTTTCAAAGACCATCGCTACATTACCGTAGATGGAAAGCCACTGTTCTTGATATTCGACCCTTACCACTTTAAGGATGTTCGTCATTTTATACAACTCTGGCGTGACTTAGCCAAAGAAAGCGGATTGAAAGGTATATACTTCGTTGCAATGTGCTCAGCCACAACCACCGTAAAGCGCAATGAAGATGGCACATTGAGCAGAGTGGTTCCTAATCTGGACAGTGCTTCTGAGGTTTATGAAAGCTTTATCAAACTAGGATTTGATGGCATTAATCCAATGGGAAAAAACCGTGCAGAAATGGTGTATCAAGGAAAATATTGCCGCATCATTCGAAGAGCATTACAAAAGAAGCTTTCTTTTCTGCCTCCGTTGAAATATGATTATCCGAAAGTGATGAAGCATTTCTATATGCCCGAAGACCAATGGAACAATGTATTCCCTACTCTCTTTCCACAATGGGACAGAACTCCAAGAGCAGGCAAGCATGAGGGGATATATATAAACGCTACCCCACAGAATTTCGAGGAGCATATCAGAGGGGCACTTCAAATTATTAGAAACAAACCGGAAGATAAGAAAATCTTATTCTTGCGTTCTTGGAACGAATGGGGGGAAGGAAACTATGTGGAACCAGACTCATTATATGGCCACGGTTTTTTAGATGCTATAAAAAAGGAAATAAAAACGGAATAAAATGGAAATAAAAATAATCCCGACAGGAGGACTTTGCAATCGACTGAGAGCTGTCGCAACTTCCATTGCGATAGCAAAGCACTATAACTGTTCGCTATCCATCTATTGGAACAACAGTAGAGGACTCAAGGCAAACTTTGCAGACTTATTCGAACCTATTCATATAGAAAAAGTGCATCTGATAGAGAATACACAATGGTTATATCATATCAACGGAACCAAGGATTATCTCTTGAGAAAGTGGTTCCTTCAGTTGGGGAATGAGCAAGTCGTTTTCAATCATAGCATCTATACACAAGGAGATATCTATCCGAAGTTGAAGAGTAATTATAAGGGCAACCTGCTCTTGATTTCTTGCTATCCTATGTGTACGGATTATCAAATTCAGGACATATTCGTTCCGAAAAGAGATCTTCAGCTGCGGATTGATCAAATAACCTCGGTTTTCTCGAAACATACGATTGGTGTTCATATCAGAAGAACAGACAACATAGCTTCTATCAATTCTTCACCAACAGATGTTTTTGTCCATCTTATGCAACTTGAAATAGAAAAAGAAGATACTGTGAAGTTTTATGTGGCTAGTGATGATGAGAAGGTAAAAAAAGAACTGCAAGATAAATTCCCTGGAAGAGTCATTACATTAATGGATGATACCAGTAGAGACTCTCTCGAAGGTATGAAATTCGCTGTAGTGGATTTATTCTGTCTAAGTAAGACTAAAAAAATATTGGGTAGCGTGGCTTCTTCCTATTCACAAATTGCAGCAGAAATTGGCGGTATCAAAGTAGAATATGCTAAGTGTAATGAGAAATAAATAGTTTATGACACCAGAAATAAGTATCATCATACCAACTTACGCTCCTGGAGAATTACTCTGGATGTGTTTAGATAGCCTGGAGCAGCAAACTTTAGGCAAGGAAGCGTATGAGGTATGTCTCGTTTTGAATGGAGACAAAGAACCTTATTATGCCAATATAAAGGAATATCTGAAAAATTATAAGATGAAGGTTCATTTGATTTATAGTGAGCACAAAGGTGTTTCGTTTGCTCGAAATCTAGGCATAGATTTTGCAAAAGGTAAATACCTTACTTTCATTGACGATGATGATCTTGTAAGTCCAAACTATCTGGAACAATTAACCAAAAACAGTTGCGACAATGGAATCACTGTTGCCAATATGATTGCTTTCAGAGGAGATGTTGAAAATGTGACAGATCATTACCTCTCTTCGGCTTATCAGCGATATGATGTAGGGAAGAAAAAGAATGTTTTCCGTCATCGCAGCCTGCTGTCTAGTGCTTGCTGCAAGCTTATTCCCCGCACATTGATTGGGGATATTCGCTTTAGCACGAATTTATCTCATGGCGAAGATTCCTTCTTTATGTTTATGGTATCGGCTGGTATCAGACAAATAAACGTTACACCTCCATCCGCCATTTACTATATTCGCAAGAGAGACGACTCATCCTCAAGAAGCAAGGAGAATAGGCGCAAAAAGCAGAAAATGGAGATCAAGCTCTTCTATTTCTATACAAAAGAGTATTTCTCACATATAAAAAAATATAATTTGCTATTCTACGTAAGTCGCATTGTTGCAACTGCTTACAAATTGTTTCTAGAAGATTACGTAAGACCTCTTTAAAAGCATCTTGCTTCTTTTACAATATTAAGCAGTTTTGTTCGTTATAATATAAAGGGATAAAAGAGAATGGATAGGAACAGGTTAGTATCAGTTATCATGCCTACTTATAATGCCGGCAAATATCTTGCCGACAGCATAAGTAGTATCCTAGATCAAACCTATCTTGACCTGGAACTACTGATTACAGATGATGGTTCCACAGATCCGGTAACTCTGGATATTCTGCACGAGATAGAGGAAAAGGATAGCCGGGTGGATGTGCTCTATCTTGACCACAACCATGGAGCAGGATATGCTCGGAATAAGAGCATAGAACGTGCCAAGGGAAGATACATCGCTTTCTGTGACTGTGACGACCAGTGGACTCTGGATAAACTGGAAAAGCAAATCGCCTTCATGAACCAGAAACAGTGTGCTTTATCCTGTACCTCATACTTCATTTTTAATTTTAACGAACAAAAATCTGTAGGCATCAATATCGCACCGCCCAAAATCACTTTCTCTATGATGAAGCGGGATAATAAAATAGGTTGCCTCACTGCTATCTATGATACCCAACTGCTGGGCAGAAAATACTATATGCCCACTTTGCGTAAGCGACAGGATTGGGCACTCTTCCTGCAAATCCTGAAAGATTGCAAGGTGTGTTATTCCTACCCCAACCAGCCGCTGGCAGTGTATTGCCGCCACAAGCATTCCATATCCAGCAGCAAGATATCACTTGCTAAATACAATATAGCTGTTTATCGTAGCATTCTGGGGTATGGATGGTTGAAGGCTTGCTTCTACTTTGCTTTTTTATTTTTGCCAACATACATTCTGAAGCTATTGAAGCGAAAACTGGATAGTTACTGCTTTGTTAAAAGAAAAGGATAGCTAAATATAATATATGGCACAACTTTACGTTTATATAGTAAATGGAATAACTCTATATGAGAAATAGTATTGTTAAGACAAAAGTCATAGTAGATGGAATGAGTGCTATGGAGCGAAACGTCAAGCGAGCTGGCGACTTTCTGTTAGCAACAATCTGCTTACTGCTCGTTTCGCCTCTCATGCTTCTAATATATATAATGGTAAGATGTGAAGATGGTGGACCAGCTATTTTCAAGCAGGAACGCATCGGTCGGTTTGGACGCCCCTTCAACATCTATAAATTCAGAAGCATGACGGTGGATGCAGAGAAGAACGGTCCTCAGCTCTGTTCCCATAAAAAAGATAAGCGGCTTACCCATATCGGCAAGTTTCTGAGAAAACACCATCTGGATGAACTTCCTCAACTTTGGAACGTGATTTGTGGCGATATGTCGTTTATTGGTCCAAGACCAGAACGAAAGTTCTACATAGACCAGATTATGGAGCATGACCCTAGATATAAGAATCTGTATCAGATTCGCCCTGGTGTTACTTCCTACGCAACCCTCTATAACGGATACACAG
The DNA here is from genome assembly GCF_003468525.1 of Prevotella sp. AM34-19LB. NCBI lineage: Bacteria > Pseudomonadati > Bacteroidota > Bacteroidia > Bacteroidales > Prevotellaceae > Prevotella > Prevotella sp. AM34-19LB. The sequence goes on from NZ_QSIG01000010.1 coordinate 66,981, forward strand.
ATACGATGGAGAAGATGTTGCGCCGCCTGGATATGGACCTTTACTACCTGGAGCATCGCTCATGGTGGTTTGATGCCAGAATCCTAGGTAAGACTTTCATCAAGATTATCTTCGGAAGAGTGTTCTAAATTATTATACTGAACTTTTGCATGTGGGGAAGTTAGAGAAGTTAGAGGGAAGTTAAGGGACAAATGTCCTACGTTTTACGAAAGAATACTATTGTCTCTTAACCTCCCGAACGACCGTAGGGAGTGATAACTTCTTTAACTTCTATCAATTCCCTCACTTGCGAAAGTTGAATTACAGATTATTCGAAAGCCCCAGCAAAGCCAAGGCTGCCTCATTATATTCATTGATGACATCAGCCTGCTTCATACCCATATCTATCGCCTCCTGCAAGGCATTGGCATATTCCACATAGCTGATTTCTCCACTCTCATACTCGGCAGTACTAAGGCGAACGATATCTTTTGCCTTGGAAATGTTCTCGCCATTATAATAAGCCATGCGCTTGGCTGCATTCTGGAAACGGTTGTAGCCTAGGCGATAATCACGTTCCTTTTCTCTTCGATCCTGCTGCATCTCCAGTTCAGCTACCTCACGATCCTTCCTAGCAGCCTTCACCTTTGCCTTGGTAGCGCCATAGAAGAGAGGCACGCCTACACCAATCTCAAAGCCGAAGAAGTTACCCTCGGTAAAACGCTGACGGTCGATGTGGTAAGGATCCCAACTGGAAATGAGTGCCTGGGTGCGAACCGTAAGCGAAAGAGATGGCGCATAACCAGTCTTGGCGCACTTCACCTCCTTATCGAGTGCCTTCAGACGGTCTTGCTGATACTGCGCATCAGCAGTCTGCTGATAGTTGAAGGTTCCGCTGACAGGAGATTCCAGTGCAATGAGATAAGATTCGGCAGGCAAAACTGGCTGATCGGTATTTAATAATGCCATCAGTTCCATCTGCTTGTTCTCAGCCTCACTCTTCACATTTACCATCTCTAAATGGTTTTCGTTACGCAAGCGCTCGGCTGTAAGGAACTCCAGCTGTCTGGCTTCACCTGCCTTGTAACGCTTCTCGGCTACATCGCAATAACGGTCGAGGATAGAATCCTGGCGCTGAAGGATGCTCAGACGATGGGTCTGATAGAGCATCGCATAATAAGCAGAAGCAATCTCAAGCTTAATCTGCTGATTAGTTACACCAAGACGACTTTTCTCAGCCTGAGTTTCTGCCTTAAGCTGACCACGGCGGGCGGTATAAACCGTTGGAAATTCGATGCCCTGTGAAAATGCAAGAGCATTATCGGTATCGCCGCTTGAAGCCGGATTCTGTCCGAAAGCAATCTCTGTCTTGTCCACATCCCATGCCGTTCCTTCCATTATCTTGGCACGTTCTATCGATTTTCTTCCAGCCTGCAACGTCAGGTTCTGCTTATCTGCCAACTGGAAACACTGCTCCAAAGTCATCTTCGTGCCGGGAATGGTGGCATCGAAAAGGTGAGCCTTTGCCTCTGAAGGGGCCAGCAGCATCAAAACTGCTGCCAGCCCGAATATAGTTTTCTTTTTTTTCTTGTTCATCCTAAATGTTTTATGTTATCTTCTTAATTGCCTATTTCCTGGTGAATGTCTTGTAGATAGCAGGCAACACCAGCAAAGTGAGCAGTGTACTGGTTATCAGACCACCTATCACCACCGTAGCCAGTGGTCGCTGTACCTCTGCTCCATCACCCTGGGAAAGTGCCATAGGCAGGAAACCCATAGAGGCGACAAGTGCCGTCATCAAGACAGGACGCAAGCGAACCATACAGCTCTCGATGATGCGATGATGAATCAATTCTGTAACTCCCATGGATGCTGACAGTTTGTCTGCAGTCTTTTCTTCACGCTGCATCTGGTTCATCTGTCCGATAAGTACGATTCCATTGAGCACCGCTACACCAAAGAGGGCTATGAAGCCGACACCTGCCGAGATGCTGAAAGGCATACCTCTGAGCCACAAAGCCCAAACTCCTCCGATGGCAGCCAGCGGAATGGCAGAGAAGACGAAGAGCGACTCACGGACATTCTTCACCGTAGCATAGAGCAACAGCAAGATAATGACAAGCGCTATCGGTATCACTACCATCAGACGGTTGGTTGCACTCTGCAGGTTTTCAAATTCACCACCATAATTATAATAGTAGCCATCCGGCAACTTCAGCTTTTCATCGAGAATCTCCTGGATATCCTCCACGGTACTCTGCACATCCCTGCCCTTCACGTTGAATCCAACATAGATGCGGCGGGCACCATCTTCATGAGAAACCTGAGTCGGCGCTGGTGAATAATCAATATCTGCCACCTGGGACAACGGAATATTCGTACCATCCTTGAGAGGTATGCTCAATTGCTCAAGCGTCTCCACGTTGCGCTGCGAAGGATCTATACGGAGTACGATATCAAACTTCTTGTCTCCTTCGTACAGAGAACCCGCCACGGCTCCGGCAAAGGTGGTTTCCAATATCTCGCTGATATCATCCACACTAACCCCGTAGGCCGCCATCTTTTCATGGTTGTATTTTACCTGGATTTGAGGCAGACCGGCAACTTCCTCAACAAAGATACCGCTCACGCCCGGCACATCTTCTATCATTTTCTTCACCTTGCCTGCCTGCTGGGTGAGCACGTCCAGATCATCACCAAATATCTTGACAGCCACATCCTGCTTGATACCTGTCTGCAGCTCATTGTTGCGCATCTGAATGGGTTGGGAAATCTCTGCTTCCAATCCAGGAATGGCACTCAAGGTTTCCTCCATCTTCTCCATCAATTCTGGAGTAGTCTTAGCAGAGGTCCATTCTGCCTTCGGTTTCAGTGCAATCATGATGTCGGCACGTTCTACCGGCATCGGGTCTGTAGGAATCTCAGCACTACCTATACGGCTTACTACCTGCTTAATCTCTGGATATTCCTTCTTGAGCAGCTTTTCAGCCTTGGTACAACTCTCCACCATCTGCGACAATGAAGTTCCCTGCGCCATACTCATTTCCACGGCAAAGTCTCCTTCTTCCAGACTTGGGATGAATTCGCCTCCCAGATATTTGAAGCCCACGACACTGACGCAGAAAAGAGCCACAGCACCTGTGATGACATCCTTGTTACGTGCCAAGACCCAGTCAAGAACCGGACGGTACCATGCCTGCAACTTCTCTATCACGCGGTCGGAGAATGTTTTTCGGGTATGTACCTTTCGACTTAACATCAGCGAACTTGCCATCGGCACATAGGTAAGCGAGAGAATGAAGGCTCCCAGAATGGCAAAGAATACCGTAAGTGCCATCGGACGGAACATCTTTCCTTCGATTCCTACCAGTGTCATCAGCGGAATATATACAATCATAATGATGATTTCGCCGAACGCAGCACTCTGTCGGATTCGGGAAGCTGAGAAATGAACTTCCTCGTCCATCTGTTTCTGGGTCAGAGCAAATGGAGTTGCAGCCCCGCCATTCTGACACTGAGCAAGATAAGCAGCACGAACTTCCGGCTGCGAGAAATGACCGGTATTGATATGAGTCACCACAGCTTCAACTATGATGACCGCAGAATCCACTATCATTCCAAAGTCGATGGCTCCCAGCGACATCAGGTTTCCGTCGATGCCAAAGGTCTTCATCATACCGAAGGCAAAGAGCATACTCAGTGGGATGACACTTGCTACAACAAGTCCGGCTCGCCAGTTACCTAGGAAGATAACAAGTACGAAAATTACGATAAGTCCGCCTTCAATCAGGTTGCGGGCGATGGTGCCCTCTACCCGATCCACCAGGTTGGTTCGGTCGATAAACGGTTCGATCACTACTCCTTCCGGAAGTGATTTCTGGATCAGACTGATTCGTTCCTTTACATTTTTGATAACTTCCTGGAAGTTCTCACCCTTGAGCATGATGGCGATACCAGCCACCACCTCGCCTTCGCCATTGCGGGTAACGGCACCGAAACGGGTGGCGTGACCCAGCTGAACCTTTGCCACATCGCCCACCTTGACTGGTGTTCCATCCACCGTCTTCACCGTGATGTTGGCAACATCCTCCAGATTCTTCACCACACCGATGCCTCGGATATAATACTGGTTGGAATTCTGCTCGATGTAGCTGCCACCCGTATTGGCATTGTTGCGCTGCAAGGCATCAAACACCTCGCTTACGGAGACCCCGCTGGCGTTCAGCTGGTCGGTATTGATAGCCACCTCATATTGCTTGACATAGCCGCCCCAACCGCTTACCTCGCAATGCCCGGGGTTCCGGAAAGCTGTTTGCGCACAATCCAGTCCTGCATGGTTCTGAGCTGGGTGAGCGAGTATTTATGCTCGTATCCCTCCTTGGCACGGATGGTATAGTGGTAGATTTCGCCCAATCCGGTGGCGATAGGTCCCATCTCGGTTTCGGTGTTCTTTGGCAGTTCTTTCTCCAACTGTTCCACTACCTGACTCACCTGCGAACGTGCCCAATAGATATCGGCAGCATCGTCGAAGACAAGCGTGATAACTGAGAGTCCGCTTCTTGAAATGCTTCGGCGTTCCTGGATGCGGGGTATATTGGCAAGTGCCATCTCTACAGGAGTGGTTACGTATTGCTCCACCTCCTGAGCTCCCAGCGAAGGAGCCTGAGTGATAACCTGCACCTGATTATCTGTAATGTCCGGGGTGGAATCGAATGGCAGATGCACAAGCGACCAGACACCCCATATCGCCAGGGCTATAGAGAGTACTCCAATCACCAGTTTGTGGCGAATGGAATAAGTAATAAGTTTCTGAAACATAAGCTACCCTTTCTTAATGTGCATGCTCACCATGTTCGCCCGTAAGCGAAGCCAGATAATAAGCGTTCGCGGTTACAATCTTCTTGCCGGCAGCTCCATCCTTGCCCTTCAACAGATGGTCGCAAAGCTTCACTTCTGTATATTTACCATCCGAAGTGCCTGTGGTCACCTCATGACGGGAGAAGCTGTAGTTACCCTTGCTGGGAGCTCCATTGAGAGCGAAGACATACTGCTTGCCATCTGCGCTCACAATTGCCTGGGATGGCAAAGCGAGACACTGCTGGCTGCCTGTAGCTATCTTTCCACTTACATACATACCTGCGAAAAGCTTTCCGCCATGAGTATTGCCTGACGAAGAATGCAGATAACTCTTCACGCTAGCCGCATCCAACTTTACGTGAACAGCAACGGCTTTCGAACTATCGTTAAAGTATTGGTTCATGCCATAAACGGTTCCAGAAAGTTTTACGCCAGGCTGGTTAGTCAGGTTTATGGTCACCCGATTGCCCACCTTGACCTTCGCCAAATCCTTCTCGAAGACATTGAGGTCGCATTCCACCGCCTGGGTGTTTCTAATCTTCATCAGAGGAGTCTGCATATCAGCATAACTTCCCAGACTGGCAGTCATCTCGCTCACGATGCCGGAGATAGGCGCATGCAAAGGGAACGCCGTAGTAAACTTGCCTTTGGATACAGCGGAAGTAGAAATACCCATCTGGCTGAGCTGTCTGCCAATACCCAGAAGATTGGCATGAGCTACCTGGTAATCTTTCTGGGTCTGCTGTAAGGTACGCTTCACGCCTGCTCCCTGCTTACTGAGCAGAAGTTGGCGCTCCAAATCCGCCTTGGCAAGTTCACACTCCTTGGCAGCAGAATAATACTCACGCTGAAGACTTACCACATCTGTATTTTCAACGGTAGCAACAACCTGTCCTTTATGAACAAGCTGTCCTTCTTTTACAAAAATAGATTTCACGATACCGCCCATCAAAGAGGCAACATCACCCATCGCCTGTGCACGCAGTACGAGCGATCCTTTCGCTTCTATGGTAGCATCCATCTCGCGCTCCACAGCCTCCCCCATCTTCAAATCTACGGTGCTGACCTGCTTGGCAGTCAACGGAATATGATCAAAATCTACTTCTTCAGGCTCATGCTCCTCGTATGCATGAGCCTCTGAACCAGTCTGTTTCGCGAAGAAAGCAAATCCAGCCCAGGCAATCGCCGTAACGACGACAATCAAAACTATTCGTTTCATGTTTGTTTTTTCCTTCTATTTTATAATTCTACCTATTTTACAATTCTACACAACAATTTCACACCACGAATCTTATCAAAAATCCGGTGGCAAAAGTACACAAAAACCCTTGCAACTCAGTTGCATTCGAATCTTCAAACCGATTTTTGCAACCAAGTGGCAAACTTGTAAAATCATAAAATAGAAGGAGGTCCCCGTCTGCTATAGCCTGCCGCCAGTTCCTCAGCAAGCGGAGAAGCTGCCACATGCTGCCATCTCACTGAAATAAGCGAGAGACGAGGGAGAGTTAAAAGAGAAGAACAAGACAGGACCATCAACTGATGGTTCTCATCTACCAGCAACTTGCGGACACCCTTCACCACCTTGGAATTGACAACAAACTGATGCATTTGACGAACGCTACAGTTCTCACGGTCGCTGTCATTTTCCTGTTCATGATGTTCGGTATGCTCATCATTGATGTTGCCATCCTGCTCACATTGCTCCTGAATCATACAGATACGCCCCATGTGGTGATGATGGGTCATCACCGTAGATAGCAATATACTCAATGTAGCTATCCAGAGACTGAATATGTATAATCTTCTTTTCCTCATTTGCAATTTGGCTACAAAAATACAGAATTTTTGTTATATTACCAAGAAAGAGAGATGATTTTATAGCATTTTTTCTAAAAAAAACTAAAAGGCAAGTACCTATACTTCGATGATTGCCGTGTTTTAAGTAAAATTTAGTATCTTTGCAATCAAAATTAGTACACAAATAGAAATGAAAAAGTTTATTGCAGTTTTACAGTTACTCTTTGTAGTAATGTTGGCTCATGCACAGATGATGAACCCTGTGAAGTTCTCTACATCGCTCAAGACCAACGGAACCGCTGTAGCGGAAATCGTGTTTAATGGAAAGATCCAACCGGGATGGCATGTCTATTCTACAGGTTTGGGCGCAGACGGACCTATTTCAGCCACTTTTAACGTAAACAAGCTTGACGGTGTTGAACTCGTAGGCAAGTTGCAGGCTCGTGGCCATGAAATATCAAAGTTCGATCCTCTCTTTGAGATGAAGTTACGCTTCTTCGAGGGTAGCGCTACTTTCGTTCAGAAAGTGAAGTTCACCAAGCCTAACTATCTTATCGATGCTTATCTGGAGTATGGCGCTTGCAGCGACCAGAATTGTCTTCCTCCTAGTGAGGCAAGCTTCAAGCATAGTGGCAAATCTCCTGCTGTAGATGGCAAGGATGCTGTCAGCCCTGGAGATGCGAAAGCTAACGAAAAGACAGAAGATCCAGCAGCTCTCGCTAAAGCGAAAGCAGACTCTCTGGCTCAACTTGCCGTAGCAGAGAAAGTAGATAGCACAGCTAATATTGATTCTTCATTCTCTGTAGATGGCGATGATGCTAAGGCTTGGTGGAAACCAGTTGTAAAGGAGCTTCAGGCGTTTGGTGGCAACAATGACATTGCCAACCATTCACTCTTCTATATCTTTATTATTGGTTTTGTGGGCGGTTTGCTCGCTCTTGTAATGCCATGTATCTGGCCTATCATTCCTATGACAGTAAGCTTCTTCCTGAAGCGTGCCAAGAATGACAAGAAGAAGGGTATCCGCGATGCCATCACTTATGGTTTGAGTATTGTCATCATATACCTGGCACTCGGTCTCACCGTTACTGCCATCGCAGGTCCTAGTACCCTCAATGCGCTTAGTACAAGTGCGGTATTCAACATCATCCTCTTCTTGCTTCTGGCAGTCTTCGCATTCTCATTCTTCGGATGGTTCGAAATCAAGTTGCCAGACAGTTGGGGTAATGCTGTAGATAACAAGGCTTCCAGCACAACAGGACTCATCAGCATCTTCCTGATGGCGTTCACACTCGTGCTCGTAAGTTTCTCTTGTACCGCCCCTATCATCGGCTTACTTCTGGTACAGACAGTTACATCGGGCGACTGGTTGGCGCCAACCATTGGTATGTTTGGTTTTGCCCTTGCTCTCGCCTTGCCATTCACCCTCTTTGCACTCTTCCCATCTTGGTTGAAGTCAGCTCCTAAGTCTGGTTCTTGGATGGAGACCATCAAGATTGTGCTTGGTTTCATTGAGCTTGCTTTCTCTTTGAAGTTCTTGTCTGTAGCAGATTTGGCTTATGGCTGGCACATTATGGACCGCGAGGTATTCCTCTCACTCTGGATTGTCATCTTCGGCCTGCTCGGTCTCTACCTGATTGGCAAGTTGAAGTTCCAGGTAGATGCCATCGGCGGCGACCTCAACAAGCCAATGCCAGTAGCTTGCATTATGCTTGGTCTTTGTTCCTTGGCTTTCTCCGTGTATATGATTCCTGGTCTTTGGGGTGCACCTTGCAAGGCAGTAAGTGCTTTTGCCCCACCAGTAAATACCCAGGATTTCAACCTGAACACCAAAGTGGTAGAACCTGCCTATAAGGACTACGAGGAAGGTATGGCAGCAGCAAAGGCAGCAGGCAAGCCTGTACTGATTGACTTTACCGGCTACGGTTGTGTCAACTGCCGTAAGATGGAGGCTTCAGTCTGGACAGACCCTAGTGTTACTGACATTTTGACAAAGGACTACGTACTCATCTCTCTCTATGTAGATGACAAGACTCCATTGTCACAGCCTATGGAGGTGACTTTCAATGGCGAAAAGCGTACATTGAGAACCATCGGCGACAAGTGGAGCTACTTGCAGGCAAGCAAGTTTGGTGCTAATGCCCAGCCATTCTACATTCCTGTGGATAATGAGGGAAATCCTCTGAACGCTGCATTCAGCTTCAAGGAGGATGTCAGTGCTTATCTTGACTTCTTGCATAAGGGTCTTGATAACTATCGTAAGTAATAATTAACTTTTCATAAGGCGGGAGTGGCATGTTATTTGCTGCTCCCGTTTTCGTAATTAAAGTATAGCACTATAAAGTATAACACTATAAAAAGAGGAATTTATGAACAATAAAGAAGTTCCAGTCCTGCTTTTGACAGGCTATCTGGGCAGTGGTAAGACTACCCTGCTCAACAAGATTTTGGCTAACAAGAAGGGTATCAAATTTGCCGTTATCGTCAACGATATCGGTGAGGTGAATATTGATGCAGCTCTCATAGAGAAAGGTGGCGTGGTAGGTCAGAAGGATGATTCCCTGGTTTCACTCCAGAATGGATGTATTTGCTGTACCTTGAAGATGGATCTTGTAGAACAGCTCAAGGAAATCGTAGATATGAAGCGTTTCGACTATATTGTAATAGAGGCAAGCGGTATCTGCGAGCCTGCACCTATAGCACAGACCATCTGCTCTATCCCATCCCTGGGTCCTCAGTATATCAAGAACGGTATCTTGCGCCTAGACAGCATCGTTACTGTAGTTGATGCACTTCGTATGAAGGACGAGTTTGCCAATGGTTCTGATTTGATGAAGCCAAACCTCGATGAGGAGGATCTCGCTTCTCTCGTCATCCAGCAGATGGAATTCTGCAACATCATCCTTCTCAATAAGGCAGCAGATGTAGAGCCTAAGGAGTTGGAGCACTTGAAGCAGATTATCCGCGCTATCCAGCCTAAGGCAGAGATTTTCGAATGCAACTATGGTGATGTAGATCTCGATCTGATTGTCAATACTCACAAGTTTGACTGGCAGACTGTTGCAACATCAGCAGGCTGGATTCAGGAAATCGAATCTGAACGAAGCGGAGAAGAGGAGCATGATGAAGAAGAGCATGAGCATCACCACCACGAGGATGAAGACCATGAGCATCACCACCACGAGGATCATGAGCACGGCCACCACCATCATCATCATCACGACCATGACCACGACCACGAAGGTGGCGAGGTTGAGGAATATGGTATCGGAACCTTCGTATATTATCGCCGCAAGGCATTCGACCTGGCTCTCTTCGATGAGTTTGTTGCAAGAAAATGGCCTCGTGACGTCGTTCGTGCCAAGGGTATCTGCTATTTTGCTGATGAACCAGACATGTGTTATGTTTTCGAGCAGGCAGGTCAGCAGATGACTGTCAAGCAGGCAGGTCAGTGGCTCGCAACAATGCCAGCCGACCAGCTCGCAGAATTGCGCAAGAACAATCCGCAGCTCGAGAAGGAATGGGATGAGGAACTTGGTGACCGTATGATCAAGATTGTATTCATCGGTCAGCACATCAAGGATCAGAAGGATGCTATTATCGCCGAACTTGATAAGACTTTAGCACTCTAAGGGAAGTCGCCCTGTCAGGCAAAAGCATGAAGAGATTTATGTTTTTTGACCTCACAGGGCGTTATATTTTACTTGTAAAACTTAAGAGATAATAGCGCATTTTAACTACCGAAAAGATGAAAAAAACAGAAATTAAAGGAAAAATGCGGGTAAAAATGCAGTTTTTTCTTCGTTTGTACTTTTAATTCGTTTTTTTTTGTTAAATTTGCACCCGATTAATAAATAATTAAGTGAATATACAAAGAAATGAAGACCGATTTTCGACCTGCATATATTAAGGACTTTGAGGCGTGTTGGAACATCATTGACCAGGCTCGTCGCTCTATGATCGCATCAGGACGTCATCAGTGGACTAATGATTATCCTGCTGAGCACGATATAAGAGACGACATCAACAATGGTAATGCATACGTACTTACCGTAGATGGCGAGGTGGCTGTCTATGGCGCAGTAGCACTCAATGGTGAACCACAGTACGATTTTATCGATGGCGACTGGCTTACCACAGGCGATTATTATGTAATACATCGCTTTGCTACGTTGCCAAAATATCAGCGTGAGGGTTTCGCACGTATATTTATTAATAAGGTGAACAGTCTCTGCGAGGTAGAAAAGGTGCCTAGCATCAAGGTAGATACCAATTTCGATAATCTTCCGATGATTAACTTGCTCTCTTCTATGGGCTTCTGCATCTGCGGAAGAATCAACTATGGGAACAGAGGTATGCGCTTTGCTTTCGAAAAGCAAACGATACAGCCACAGATACAATAACGATTTACAGACATTATGGAGGATAAATTAAATAGAATGAGAAGCTTGGTCAATCAACTGAACCAAGCTTCTGATGTTTATTATAACGGCAAAGGAGAAATCCTTACCGATTACGAATGGGATGCCCTGTTCGACCAACTCAAGAAGCTGGAAGAGGAAACCGGCGAAATTCTCCCCGACTCCCCTACCAACAAAGTTTCTGAAGATATTATCGTCGGTCAGAAGGAAGAACACGAGTTCGCAGCTCTCTCTCTGGCAAAGACCAAGAAGGTCAGCGACCTCGTCAAGTGGGCAGAAGACCGCCCTATCTGGATTTCCTGGAAGCTGGATGGCCTCACCTTGGTAGTGACCTACGACAATGGCAAACTCACCAAGGTGGTAACTCGCGGTAATGGTCATATTGGCACCAACATTACGCATCTGGCACCAGCTATCAGTGGTATTCCGCAGTCCATCACAGAAAAGGGACATCTCGTGATTCGTGGCGAGGCTGTCATCTCCTATGCCGACTTCGAGCAGTTTATCATCGAAAGCGAAGGTGATTACGCCAATCCCCGCAATCTTGCATCCGGATCTCTTTCTTTGAAAGATGTTGAAGAAGTAAAGCAGCGCCATATCCAATGGATTCCTTTCACCCTGGTTTATTGCGAACTGGAAATCACATCATGGGGCAAAAGAATGCAGTGGCTGGAAGAACTGGGTTTTCATCCGGTAGAACGCCAGAACATAGAACAGCCAACTACCGAAAACATTCAACAGGAAATTGATGCATTTACAGCTAAGGTGACCAATAAGAAGAATCCTTTCCCTGTAGATGGTCTCGTCATCTGCTACGATGACACCTCCTATGCTGCTACGGGTTCCGTAACAGGTCATCATGCTACAAGAGCCGGTTACGCCTTCAAATGGCAGGATGAGCACGCCGATACCGAACTCGACCACATCGAATGGTCGTGTGCAGCCAATACCATCACTCCAGTGGCTGTCTTCAAGCCTGTAGAACTGGAAGGCACAACTGTTCAGCGAGCATCTCTCTGCAATGTAAGTGAATGCGAGCGTTTGGGTATCGGAGGCAAGGGAACCCGATTGCAGGTAATCAAGGCCAACAAGATTATCCCAAAGGTGATCAATGTGACAGAATCACTTGGTGTTTTTGAAATTCCTGAAGTGTGTCCTGTCTGCCATGCTGAAGCTATCGTTAGAGAAAGCGAAAGCGGTACGAAAACACTGCATTGTACCAACCTCAATGTGCGGCGAAGCAGTTGAAGAAGTTCACGAGATTCGTGAGCAAGGAAGGTTTGAACATAGAAGGTATTTCAGAACAGACCATCTGGAAGCTGGTAAACGAAGGCTTGATCAGTGAATATGCAGACTTTTATCATCTTTCTGATCATGCCTATGTCATCTCTTCCTGGGAAGGATTCGGAAAGAAGAGTGTAGGCAATATGCTGGAAAGCATCCGCAAAAGCCGAAATACAGATGGTCGTCATCTGCTCTATGCTCTGAACATCCCACTGTGTGGAGGTGATGTTGCCAAAAAGCTGATTGAACGCTATCCTGTCCAGAAACTGATAGAAACCGCACGACTCTGCATGTTTGATGATGAGTTTGCCAGCATCGACGGCATTGGTCCTGAAAAAAGTGCCAAATTCATCGCCTGGTTCAAAGATGACAACAACTTCGCTCACGTACAGCATCTGATGAAGGAGCTGACCATTACAGAACAGGCTCCTGTAGAGAAAGGCACGCAGTGCGACGGACTGACCTTCGTTGTAACGGGCGATGTTCATCGTTATAAAAACCGCAACGAGTTGAAGGCGTACATCGAGAGCCAAGGTGGCAAGGTGACGGGAAGCGTAAGCAAGAGTACCAACTATCTGATTAATAACGATGCAGCCTCGCAGAGTTCAAAGAACAAGAAGGCACACGAACTCAACATCCCTATCATCACGGAAGATGAGTTCGTTGAGAAATTCGGATAAAAAGAAATGAGGGTGTGTCATAAGTTTAGATTATGGCAGCCGAAGTCGGGCTGAAAGCCCAAAAGCTCCTAGCCCAGGGCATCGCCTGGGTAATGTTGGCAAAAAGTAAAGTCG
>NZ_QSIG01000100.1:0-2735 GCF_003468525.1 Prevotella sp. AM34-19LB
AGCCATACCTCCCCATTTGGGTGAAATTTATCTTTCTTGGTATTACCATGAACAAAATTATCACCTCGATGAGTATTTTCTCGAAACTTTTTGTTAACTTTGCAGCCGAATCTTCAACTGCATCTTTAAAGATATCCATATATTGGTCAAGTCCTGTATTCATATAATTTTGCGTTTGTCGTGATTTGCAAAGTTACTGAAAATCAGCGACTTGACCAACTTTTTATAGTTAAGTTTTCATAAGCATTTCTTAATATAAGTTATTGATTTACAGACGATTAAATGTTAATTTAACGCAGTATTGATTATAAGACATTATTATCATTTACTATTATACAAAAGTTGCGAAAACTAGACTAGACTGGTCGTTGGAATTTTAGTTGCCGAGGTGACTCACCTTCTAAGATTCCACGACTTTTTGGGCTCAGGGGAGATTGTCCGTGGATAAGACAATCTCCCCTGAGCCTTTTTCTTTCCATTCTTGGTAATGGTTATAATGGAAAGACACTCCTTAGTCAGAGCATCGTAGATAAGAAGCAGAAAGAGACAACCCAAATAAAATGAAGTAATATGAATAATTACTTCATTATATTATAGGCTAAGTTTGAACCTTTCCTTAAACATATCCATCTCTCTTCCTGGGATTTGAAGCTGAATAGCTAAATTCTCCCATTTGTTCACAGCTGCTTGAACCTCCTGGATGATGTTTTCAGCAACCTCCTTCTTTATCATATAGCTCTCGCATGAATCAAGCAGAACATGAATGTCTGCCTTGTTGGAAGATTCATTGATTAGAAGACTTTGATATTCATTGAGAGTCGGGTTCATATCATAGGCGGGTGACAGCGTCCATCCTTTTGGAGTGAGCAGAAAACCATGGTTTCTGAAGTGGTCATCAGAATTTCCAATGCAGATATTGAATGCTACCCTTCGGAAGAGTTCCTGAAGGTTTTTCTCTACGTCGCAGCAACCTTGGAGGATGAAATCAACTATATCGAGATAACCGTACCCATCTTGTGCATTATCACCATCCTTTAATCCCAGCAGAGACATGGATGACGCAAAATGTATTCTTTTGGCTTCATCAGTTCTGTCAAATCGTCTGGACAGGAGTGTGTGATATTTTCCCAGTCCCCCTAACACTCTGGTTTGAGCTACCTGTATTCCTGCCTTTTGAGCGAGAAGATGAGAAAAGTGTTCCCAAAGTCCTGTGTCATAGTCATCCTTGCGCGAAGGGAACTTAGCTATGCATAGATTGCCTTTTTCATCCAATACACCAGCCTTAGGTCTAGCGCCACCTAATGAGGTGCCGGGTTGGATAAGCTGTGCTATCCACTTTTTCTCAGGCAGCGTATCATTCTCTTCAGATTTTTCCACTTCGTGACTGGCATGAATCAATTCTCTGATTTCTGTTAGAGGAGGTATCTTGAGAGATGGTGACACATTGATATAATCGCCTTCCATTTCCCTTTTAAACCTAAATCCACCCATTCTGGAGAAGTCATCAATACCCATGAGGTAATCGAATGAGGAAAGAGCTCTGATAGCTCTCTTCTCTTCTGCAGCCTGTATCTGTTCTCTTCTTTTGAGCAAGGTACGCCCCCACCTGTCTGGCAATGCATCAGAAAAGCATCCGAAAATATCACTTCCTGGCTGGGTATATTGCTTGCCAGGGTAGTTGTTGATGTCCTCTGAAAGCTTGATTCCTGCATGAATCTTAAGCCAATTCTCATCAAAGTTGAAGGCAAAGCTGTCAGAGCCGCGCAATTTCTCATAGCACAGCTCACCCACCAGCTCTGGACTGACGAGCCAGTTAAAATCAGCGAAAACCAATAGTCGTTCCATTCCTATCCCTTTTTAGTAGCTCTTTGACGATTCTTCAGTCCCATATCCTGCAATGCCCTTCCAAGCTTGTCATCCTTTGCCAAGAGCAAGATGTCATCATCCAGTTGAAGAGCATAGAGTACACGCAGGTAGATTCCGATGGAAACCGTTGGTAATCCTTTCTCCACCTTGCAAAGTGTAACTTCTGAGCATGTTGCTCTTTCTGCGACTTGAGCCATGCTCAGGTTGCGGCGCAATCTGGCAAGCTTGATTTGCTCGCCCACGATTTCCATTTTTTGAATCAACTTCCTAGGAAGTTTGTTAGCCATTGTATTCTTTGTCATTGCCTTAATCCCAATTATGATGTGCAAATATACACAATAAACTTTATTATAAGATGGGTTAGCCTAAAGTTTTATAATAAATTAAGGATATGTTTTCGAAGTGTAACTACTCAGCACCCCTATGGGCATGAGTAGTTACAGCAAGCTGGCTTGTAGCGCTTATTGCCTCACTATGGCACAACATTGCCCCCTACCAGGGCAATAACCTGCCATTGCCAGGCACAAAACTATATGTCGGGAGTTTTTTTATAAAAGCACCACTCTCTTTTTTACTCTTCACTCTTCACCAAATCGGCTGAAACCCCGATAAACACTGGGGTTGCGAGCGGTGAAGAGTGCCGCACCACTCTTCACCACTCTTCACCTTCGGATTGCGCACAAAATTAAGCGGTAAATCGACCTGTTCGGTCGGGGGCTGAAACCACTTTTTTATGTCCCACAGATTTCACAGATTTTCAGTAAGCGGCTCCGCGTTTATACCATTGTAGACTTCTCATTTATTCGTACCTTTGCACCATCATTTTAAAATCAAACAAATTATGACAGCAAACGAACGTTTTGAGAAGG
>NZ_QSIG01000101.1:0-2525 GCF_003468525.1 Prevotella sp. AM34-19LB
GATTTTGTGTCTGCGACATTTCTGTTGTGCAAGAAATATGTACAATAAAATGAATTTTGTCGCTTTGCAAGCAAAATCCCACTAAACCCTATAGGTTGCGGATTTGAGGGTTAATAGATTGTTGTTCATCCATTAACCGGACTATCTGGAACATCTGTCGTTCCTTATCCTCTAAAAGACTGCGCACACTATCGATGCGCTCTGCTGGATAGGTGGCCTTGAAACGGCAGAGCATACTGTCCATTGCCATACGCCGTGCATGGTAATGCTCGATATCTTTATCGTTCCATTCCAGTATTGTTTCACCCAATAGAGAAAATTTTATCATTTGAATATTGATATTGTTTATTTCTTTTCGGAGCTCGTCTATTTTTTTATTGCCAAGTTCTAATGCTTCTATCTCCTGCCATTCATAGAGGCTATTATATGCCATACATCCGATAAGAATGGAGATAAGTATATATCCCAACTGTATTGCCTTATAGAAATTTCCTGACCGCTCCATTATTTTGATGACATTGATTTTTGGAACATGAATAAAAGTTTATCTTTTTCGTTCATGCGGATATTATCAGAATAATCGCCTTTTGTTATTTGATACCCGCATGGCTTGACCATAAAAACGCCTAAGCCCTTAGTGTATGAACTTACTTCTGAGGCGTAGTCTTTACTTGTATTTAATGGAACTTTCCCTTTAATATGACACCACTCATTATTGCAACTGATGTCTTCAATCTCAGACATCATTTTTTGCAAATCTGTAATAGCTTTGGAACTTGCCGCTTGGGGTATCTGCAACTCAAAATAGAGCATCGGTTCGAGAATGTCCACACCTGACTGTTGCAAGGCCAGCCTGAAGACATAAGGGGTCAGCTGTCTGAAATCAGCAGGTGTACTTACCGGGCTATAATACTCGGCTTGAGTAAAAGTTACTTTCAGATCAGTCACTTCCCATCCATGTAAACCAGATTGGCAAGACATACGAATCCCTTCAAAAACGGCATTTTGAAAAGAATGGTTCAGATAACCATAGGAGATGTCACTTTCGATTTGCAACCCTGTCCCTAACGGCAAGGGTTCAAGCGTCAGCCCTATTGTGGCCCAGTAAGGGTTGGGTGGCACTTCGATCTGAATAATCTTATTGACCTTTTTTACAGGTCGTTCTTTGTAGATAGTCTTGATCTCATCAAAATGGACCTTTACGGAAAATCGTTCTTCCAGCAATGTCTGTATGATTTCCTTTTGTGTCAAACCATATAACGAGATTTCCAATTCATCACTATATGAGTTTATGGAAAAGGACAAAGACGGGTCTTCAATCCACAATGTATTCAGAGCGGATATCACCTTGCTTCTCTCTTCGGACCTGTCTGGCCGGACGGAGGATTTGAGAGCGGGATGCTGATGAGATAACCCTTGAATCAAACAAGGTTTAGTACCTAAATAATCTCCGATTCGAAAATCTTCCATATCTTCTACAATCGCGATATCATTGGCCCCCACTTCATCAACATTTATCTCTCTGCCCTGATAAATAGTCTTTAGATTTTTAATCTTGATGAATTTTTCCGAATCGTTGATTCTTACAATGTCTCGAAGTCTCAGACTTCCGTCAATTATTTTAAGAAAACTTCTTTTATGTCCTTTGGGGTCATGCTCTATCTTATAGAGATAAGCTGAAAGTCTGTTTGAGACTGATTCTGGAGGAAGTATAAAAGAAGAGATGGCGTCCAACAACTCATTGATACCGATATTGAACATTGCTGATCCATGTAGTACCGGATAGACTTTGGCTTTTGCCACAAGATCGATTATCGTATTCCAATAATCAGCCGGTGAAATTTCGCTATCCGCCAAATATCGTTCTAATATATTGTCGTCATGGTTGCATACAAATTCTTTGTATTCTTCCTTTATATATGTTTGGGAGCAAATCGGATAAACCAATCCATCGACAACAGTTTGCATAAACAGGACATCTTGAGACAGATTTGTTTTTATATCCAGATACAAACGCTCTAAATTCACACCGTCACGGTCAATTTTATTGATAAATATAATTGTCGGGATTTGCAGTTTTTGTAAAGTATTGAACAGCAACTTTGTTTGCGCTTGTATGCCTTCCTTTGCGGATAAGATGAGGACTGCTCCATCAAGCATTTTGAATGTCCGCTCCACTTCCGCAATAAAATCCATGTGTCCCGGAGTGTCAATGATATTGCATTTCACTCCATTCCAGATAATAGATGTCGTAGAAGCCCGAACAGTAATTCCTCTACGTTTCTCTATATCCATAGAGTCTGTTATGGTGTCACCATTATCCACACGGCCGCACTTTTCCGTTGCTCCACTGGCAAACAGCAGATTCTCGGTTACGGAAGTTTTTCCTGCATCAATGTGAGCAAGAATTCCTAAATTTATAATATTCATTTGGATTAAGCAATAATATACCCTTAATTCCGCAACACTATAGTTTAACATTATTTATAAGTGCCTGAGCAACAAAAAGTTGCCCAGGATTTTGC
>NZ_QSIG01000102.1:0-2397 GCF_003468525.1 Prevotella sp. AM34-19LB
AGCACCTGCATGCCGAATGCAGTGGGTCTTCCACCATCTCTTTAGAAGTTACGACAGAAATCTATCAGATATAGCCAATATCAGACTTCATTCTGTCTCAGGACACACTTTCTAGCGCAAAAGTACGACAATTATTTGGATTTTCAAACTTTTCTGCCTACTTTTCGCACTTTTACTACTATAAAGGAGAGTTTTCTCCTATTTTTTTAGTAACTTTGCAGGAATATAGTAGAAAATAAGTAGAATAACCACCCTACTTTCACCAGGCGCTCTAGATGGAATAAAGGGGCACTGCTAATGAAAGAACTACCTGGAGAAAGTGAGAAGGAATTCTAAGAAATGATAATACGATTATGCAAATCAACGAGATATTGAAATCTTACTTCGGATACGATTCCTTCAGACCCAACCAGGAAGCCATCATCCGGGAAGTGATGCAAGGTAACGACTGTCTGGTTCTGATGCCGACGGGCGGAGGAAAGAGTCTGTGCTATCAGGTTCCGGCGCTGGCTATGGAGGGAACAGCAGTGGTCATTTCACCACTCATCAGTCTGATGCACGACCAGGTGGAAGCCCTCAAGGCGAACGGCATTCCTGCCGAAGCTCTCAACAGCGGCAACGATGTAACCGACGACCTCATCATCCGCAGAAGATGCGAGGCGGGCGAACTGAAACTACTCTATGTTTCACCCGAGAAACTCCTCAGCGAGATACCTTATCTGTTCTGCAACATCAAGATTTCGCTCTTCGCCGTAGATGAAGCCCACTGTATCAGCCAGTGGGGGCACGACTTCCGTCCGGAGTATTCCCAGCTCGGACTCCTGCACGAGAAATTCAATGGCGTGCCGGTGATGGCGCTCACGGCTACAGCCGATAAGATTACCCGAGAGGACATCATCAACCAGCTGCACCTGAATGGGCAGACCTTCGTGAGCAGTTTCGACCGTCCGAACCTCAGCCTCACCGTGCGCCAGGAAAGCACGAAGAAGGAGAAGCTGAAATTCATTTACCATTTCATCGCCCGTCGCCCAGACGAGGCAGGCATCATCTACTGTCTCTCGCGCAAGAATACGGAGATGGTAGCAGAGGCTTTGCAGGAGCATGGCATACAGGCAGAAGCTTACCATGCCGGACTCTCCGCCCAGCAGCGAGCCTCTGTACAGGAACGTTTCAAGATGGACCAGATAGAAGTGGTGTGCGCTACCATCGCCTTCGGAATGGGTATCGACAAGGGTAACGTGAGATGGGTGATTCACTACAACATGCCGAAGAGCATCGAGAGTTTCTATCAGGAGATAGGACGAGCCGGAAGAGACGGCGCTCCTGCCGATACGGTATTGTTCTATTCGATGGCAGATATCATCACCCTCCGTACTTTCTGCGAAGAAAGCGGACAGAAATCGGTAAATCTGGAAAAACTGCGAAGAATGGAAGAATACGCCGAATCGAGAGTCTGCCGGAGAAGAATCCTCCTGAATTATTTCGGAGAGACCTCCAGCAAGGATTGCGGGCATTGTGATGTCTGCAACAATCCTCCACGTACCTTCGATGGTACCGTGCTTACCCAAAAGGCGCTGAGTGCCGTGGTCCGTGCGGGAGAAAAGATTGCCGTGGGTACCTGTATAGAGATATTGAGAGGTATGCAGACGCCTGCCATTGCTAGAAATCACTATAACGAATTGAAGACCTCGGAGTGGGCAAGGATGTAAGCGTTCGCGATTGGCAGACCTATCTGCTGCAGATGCTCCAGATGGGCTTCTTCGAGGTTGCGTATAATATGCATAACCAGATAAAGGTCACGCCATTGGGTTGGAAGGTTCTCAAGGGTGAACACCAGGTTTCATTGGCGATTATGGAGAACAAAGACCTGCAGAACCAGACTCAAGGAAGAGGAGCCAGAGGAAGATCAGGAAGAAGTGGATATGCAGGAAATAATATCCCAGTGGTACATGCCGAGCGTGTGATTTTCGAGAATGAAATGGCGGATGTAGAAGATAAGAAGCTTTTCGAATATCTGCGTAAGATCCGTAAGAATCTTGCCGATGAACAGGGCTATCCTCCATACATCGTATTATCGGATAAGAGTCTGCACGAATTGACGAAGATGAAGCCAACCACCCTCCAGGCATTCGGTCACATCAGCGGTATCGGCGAATTCAAGATCAAGAAATACGGCGATACATTTATCAATGCCATCAAGAAATATACTGGCAAATAAAGATGAAGAAAAAAACAAGAAAGAAAACAAGTAAAAGAAAACAAAATAAAAGAAAACATAAAGCATAAGACATAAGACATAAGACATAAGACATAAGACATAAGACATAAGACATAAGACATAAGACATAAGACATAAGACATAAGACATAAGACATAAGACATAAGACATAAGACATA
>NZ_QSIG01000103.1:0-2243 GCF_003468525.1 Prevotella sp. AM34-19LB
TTTGTATATTGACAGGTATTTGAAAGCTTTTGCCCTTACAGGGCGAACAGTTTTGCGTCCATAAACACCCAGGGCGATGCCCTGGGCTAGGAGCTTCTGCCCTTTCAGGGCGTGTGGGGCTTACTTGCGAAACTTGAGTTATTTTATAATAATGTATGGCAAAGAATGATGGACGATATATTGAAACAGATAAACGCTGGCGAGGTGTCGGGGGTGCAGTTCAAAGAACGCATTCTCGACAAATATGATATTGCCTGTGAGTTAGTGGCGTTCAGCAATCAAAAATACAAGAAAGTAAACATAAGATAAGAATGGATTCATTATTTCTACTTCAGTTTGCATGCTTCATATTCATGCTCATCAATGCCTTCATCGTAGCACTCTCTCATCTGCATGTAAGATGGGAGAACAAGCGGTATGAGCGTTCACGATGGATGATCGTTGCTGCCCTGATAGGACTGGCGATACAATATGTGCTGCAGATGACTTTCGGGTTCCGTGCTATGCACGATAATCTGGGGGCGGTCATCAACATCCTCCTCTATACCCCCTGCTTCTCGCTCATCTCCATAGGAATCTACAACATAGAAACCACCCGTTCCAACCTCAGAAAGATGACGGGGAAACGACAAGGGTCTATATGCCACGATGAACAGGTGGCGTATAGACCCTTGATTATATGGTGATAGTCGTAATCTACCTGGCATCAAACCAAAGTAGTCATTTTCAGAAAATCTCGCAGATGAATGTGCTTAATGCCATCAATATTGGTTTGACTGTAAAGCCTATCCATAGAAATCACGTATTTGGGATGACTGTCTTTTATCAATTTCAAATTGCCGAATTCACGCTCTACCGTTTCCTCAGAAGCCAGCAGATAGGTAACTTGCACATACGCCACACTATCCGCTTTCTCGGCAACAAAATCAATCTCAGCCTTATACATCTGACCAACATATACTTTATACCCCATCCTGCACAAATGGATATATACAGCGTTTTCCATCACCTTTTCGATATCAAAACGCCTGTTGCCACCTATAATATGATTCCTGATTCCCAGGTCTTCGAAATAGAACTTGTCGCCTAACTCGAAAAGTCGCTTGCCATGAATGTCGTATCTGTTAACTCGATCGATAATAAAAGCATTGCTTAAATACTCCAAATACGTGAGAATCATCTTGGCAGACGTTTCGGTGTTCTGGCTTTTCAGAAATTTTACAATACTCGTTGCTGAGAATTGTTTACCGATATTATCGCTCACAAACTTCAGCAGCGTTCGCAACAATGGTATGTTTCTGATGTTTTCTCGCTCTATGATATCACGAAGTACTATCGTATTATACACATTGTCAAGATAATCTTCTACCAAATCCGTATTTTCCAATCCTAAATTGCGCAACTGAGGGAGCCCGCCATACTGCAGATACAGGTTCAAGGAAGCATCATCATCCTTCAGTTCATGGAACGTCAGAAACTCTTCATAGCAGAGTCCTCTAATGCGATAAGCAATATATCTGCCTCTCAGGCGAGTTGCCAGTTCGCCCGATAGCATCTTGGCGTTGCTGCCGGTAATCATAATCTGGCAGGTATCATCCGATTGGATACTGAGGAGTGCTTTCTCGAAATCAGAAATCTCCTGCACCTCATCAATAAACAGATAGTTTTCCTTACCCTCAACGATGTTGGCTGCTACATAAGCCTCCAGATCCTGATAGTTGGCTATCATATCAAATGAGGTTTTCTCCTTATCTATATAGATAACGTGATTTTCTTCATTCTCAGCGATGTGATTATAAATTCGTCGCATCACACAACTCTTGCCGACACGCCTCTGGCCCGTCAATGCAATCATCATTCCACGTCCAAACATGCGTTCGATACGATTGGAATACCCTAGTCTTTCTAATATTTTTTGTTTCATACGAGTAAAACTTTTCGCAAAGATACTCTTTTTGTTTCACATAAGTAACAAAAACGATAGATTTTTTGTTTTTATTACTTATAATTAACAGGTTTGGTACACATTGCGCCTCACGGAAAGCGACAAGGGTCTATATGCCACGATGAAAAGGTGGCGTATAGACCCTTCTTACTTTCCGGTATCCTTGATATTCCCCCAACCTGCCTGAACATACAGGTTGGGAGAATTTCATGAGATGCTATGAAGCCAGCAGAGGCTGAAGCTTCGTGGCATCGAAGCAGGGACAGGCTTTCTGCATGCCCGGCAAATCGCGGTGACC
>NZ_QSIG01000104.1:0-2068 GCF_003468525.1 Prevotella sp. AM34-19LB
CTTTGCTGAGCACGGCTTGCATATTGAGCCATAGGTATGGTCGTTGGGTTTGGACAACAGCCTTTTTTACGAGACTTGATTTGCCAAAACGTCGTGGTGACATAAGAACTAGATGGTTCTCGCTCTTGAGAAACTGTACGATGTAGTCCAGTTCTTTCACTCTGTTTGTAAAGTATGGGGCATCAACCAATGAGCCAAATTTAAACGGATTTTCCATAATCGAATTTTTTCGTAACGAAACTTTTCGCAAAGATACGAAAAAATAAAGATGCTTAGAAGATAAACTCCTTTGAATTATTAATGTTTAACATTTTCCGGGATATAAGGTCAAGGTTTTACCTATTTATATAAGTTTTAAAGGGAAGCTTCCTGTAGATTGTTCTTTGTCGCTCAATCTGTGTAGTGCTTTGTATATTTCGGAATATGGCTTATACTTTTGCGAATCATCCTTTATACAAAATGACTCAATGTTTGCAGAATTTGGAACTTTTTTCTGCTGTTTCGCCGAAAAGTGTTTTCTTTGCATCCATAAATAGATAAAATTATAAAGAATTATGGCAGAAAATAGACAAGAATTGAACCGCAACTTGGCTCAGATGCTCAAGGGTGGTGTGATTATGGACGTAACTACTCCAGAACAGGCAAAAATCGCAGAGACAGCAGGTGCATGCGCAGTAATGGCTTTGGAACGTATTCCAGCTGATATCCGTGCAGCAGGTGGTGTTTCTCGTATGAGCGACCCTAAGATGATTAAGGGTATCCAGGAAGCTGTTTCTATCCCTGTAATGGCTAAGTGCCGTATCGGTCACTTTGCTGAGGCTCAGATTCTTCAGGCTATCGAAATCGACTATATCGACGAGAGCGAGGTGCTCTCTCCTGCAGATAACGTGTATCATATTGACAAGACTCAGTTCGACGTACCATTCGTTTGTGGTGCCAAGAACTTGGGCGAGGCGCTCCGCCGTATCGCTGAGGGTGCTACGATGATCCGTACCAAGGGTGAGCCAGGAACAGGTGATGTGGTTCAGGCTGTTACCCACATGCGTATGATGCAGAGCGAAATCCGTCGCCTGGTTTCTATGAGCGAGGATGAACTTTACGAGGCTGCTAAGCAGTTGCAGGCTCCTTACGAGTTAGTGAAGTATGTTCACGAGAACGGCAAGTTGCCAGTGGTTAACTTCGCTGCCGGTGGTGTGGCTACTCCAGCTGATGCTGCCCTGATGATGCAGCTCGGTGCCGAGGGTGTATTCGTAGGCTCTGGAATCTTCAAGAGCGGTAATCCTGCTAAGCGTGCCCAGGCTATCGTGAAGGCTGTTACCAACTACAACGACCCTAAGATGTTGGCTGAGTTGAGCGAGGACCTCGGTGAGGCTATGGTTGGTATCAACGAGCAGGAGATTGCTCTCTTGATGGCAGAAAGAGGTAAGTAATGAGAATAGCTGTTTTAGCTTTACAAGGCGCTTTTGCTGAGCACAGACAGAAACTGGCTCAGTTGGGCGTAGATAGTTTCGAGGTTCGCCAGTTGAAGGATTGGGACCAGCCAAAGGATGGCTTGATTATTCCGGGCGGTGAGAGTACCACCCAGGCGAAACTCTTGAATGAACTGGGATTGATGGAGCCTGTAAAGGAGGCGATTGCTGCCGGCTTGCCAGTATATGGCACTTGTGCCGGCTTGATTCTTCTTGCCAAGAAGATAGAGGGCGAGCCTAGCCATCGCATTGCTTCCATGGATATCACGGCATTGAGAAATGCCTACGGTCGCCAGTTGGGTAGCTTCTACATCGAGGCTCCGATGAAGGGCATCGAGGGAAATATCCCTATGACTTTCATCC
Organism: Prevotella sp. AM34-19LB; assembly: GCF_003468525.1. NCBI lineage: Bacteria > Pseudomonadati > Bacteroidota > Bacteroidia > Bacteroidales > Prevotellaceae > Prevotella > Prevotella sp. AM34-19LB. Next base: position 1,833 of record NZ_QSIG01000104.1, read on the forward strand.
GTGCCCCTTATATTAAAGAGGTGTGGGGAGATGCAGAGGTCTTGGCGGAAGTAGATGGTAAGATTGTGGCTGCCCGCCAGGGCAAGCAGCTGGTTACAGCCTTTCATCCCGAATTGAACGAAAGCCTGGAGATTCATAAGTATTTTCTGGGGATGTGCAAGTAATGTAATGCGGAATTATATTTCGTGGATTCATATTATAAAAGCAAAAAGCCTTGCGGAATCGCCGCATTTTTG
>NZ_QSIG01000105.1:0-2023 GCF_003468525.1 Prevotella sp. AM34-19LB
CGCGCGTTAGACCTCAGACAGCCAAAGGGCCGTATTTCAAGGATGGCTCCACGAAAGCTGGCGCTCCCGCTTCGAAGCCTCCGGCCTATCCTACACATCGGATGACCAAGGTCAATGCTAAGCTGTAGTAAAGGTTCACGGGGTCTTTTCGTCCCATCGCGGGTAATCGGCATCTTCACCGATACTACAATTTCACTGAGCTCATGGTTGAGACAGCGTCCGGATCATTACACCATTCGTGCAGGTCGGAACTTACCCGACAAGGAATTTCGCTACCTTAGGACCGTTATAGTTACGGCCGCCGTTTACCGGGGCTTCAATTCAATGCTTCCTCTTGCGAGTGACATCTCCTCTTAACCTTCCGGCACCGGGCAGGTGTCAGGCTGTATACCTCATCTTTCGAGTTTGCACAGCCCTGTGTTTTTGTTAAACAGTTGCCTGGACCTATTCTCTGCGCCTCGCTCATCACGAGGACCCTTTATCCCGAAGTTACAGGGTCAATTTGCCTAGTTCCTTAACCATGAATCTCTCAACGCCTTAGTATGTTCTACCCGACCACGTGTGTCCGTTTGCGGTACGGGTGCCGCATGGGTTAAGCTTAGCGGATTTTCTCGGGAGTATGATTACCCACACTATCAGATTCCTCCGAAGAGGACTCCGTACTGTCAGGTTCAGCTCGGAAGGTGGATTTGCCTGCCTTCCTCAACACCTACACCCTTCAACGGGGACTTCCGTCGCCCCGCGGTGGTTTCACTGCTCCGTCTCCACGTCGCCCCATGCGGCAGTGACGGAATATTAACCGTCTCTGCCATCGCCATCGCCGTTCGGCTTAGACTTAGGACCCGACTGACCCCGGGCTGATTGGCATTGCCCGGGAAACCTTGGTCTTACAGCGGGAGGGAATCTAACCCTCCTTATCGTTACTTATTCCTACATTTGCTTTACTCACCGCTCCAGGATAACTTACGTACACCATTCAACGCTGTGAGTATGCTCCCCTACCGATACTTTCAAAATTGCTATCCCGCGCCTTCGGTGTCTGCCTTATACCCGATTATTATCCATGCCCGGACCCTCGACTAGTGAGCTGTTACGCACTCTTTGAATGAATGGCTGCTTCCAAGCCAACATCCTAGCTGTCATAGGGACCAGACTTCGTTAGACTAACTCAGGCAGAACTCCGGGACCTTAGACGGCGGTCTGGATTCTTCTCCTCTCGGGGACGGACCTTAGCACCCGCCCCCTTACTGCCGGACTGCAGACCGTGAGCATTCGGAGTTCGTCAGGACTCGATAGGCGGTGAAGCCCTCTTGTCCTATCGGTCGCTCTACCTCTCACGGTGACCATCCGACGCGGCACCTAAATGCCTTTCGGGGAGTACGAGCTATCTCCAAGTTTGATTGGCCTTTCACTCCTACACTCGGCTCATCCAGAAGCTTTTCAACGCTTATTGGTGCGGACCTCCATCCCGTGTTACCGGGACTTCATCCTGGCCAAGTGTAGATCACTTGGTTTCGCGTCTACCCCCACTGACTGTGCGCCCTGTTCAGGCTCGCTTTCACTGCGGCTACGTGTCTCGTGACACTCAACCTCGCCAGTGACGGTAACTCGTAGGATCATTATGCAAAAGGCACGCCGTCACATCGTAAGATGCTCCGACCGCTTGTAGGCGCATGGTTTCAGGAACTATTTCACTCCCCTGCTCGGGGTTCTTTTCACCTTTCCTTCACAGTACTCGTTCGCTATCGGTCTCACGGGAGTATTTAGCCTTACCGGATGGTCCCGGCAGATTCGCGCAGGATTCCTCGTGTCCCGCGTTACTCAGGATACCGCTATGCCGCATTTCGCTTCACATACTGGACTATCACCGTCTATGGTCACATTTTCCAAAGTGTTCTGTTCACGATTTGCATACAATGTCGCGGTCCTACAACCCCAGCCACGCCTTGCGACGCCACTGGTTTGGGCTGTTCCCCGTTCGCTCGCCACTACTGGGGGAATCATTCATTTATTTTCTCTTCCT
>NZ_QSIG01000106.1:0-1887 GCF_003468525.1 Prevotella sp. AM34-19LB
ATTTGTATCTTTGCATGTCATATTAGAGTTTTGCTTGTCTTCTTTTCGCAACACTAAGGTAAGTGAAAATTCTGACATGGCAAAATCCTGGGCAACTTTTTGTTGCTCAGGCACTTATAAATAATGTTAAACTATAGTGTTGCGGAATTAAGGAACATGAAAAAAAACAGAAAAAAGCAAATCGTAGTTTTGTGTATAGCTTTAGTTTGCATCTTCATCTTGGTGTTCTCATTGTCCCATAAATCAGCTACAAAAGGTAGCGCGAATCCTCCATTAACAGATGTTTTGACTGATAGCATTTCTCAGATTGTCTCGGCTTGTCCTGGTGAAATTGGTGTGGCGGTTATTATTAATAACACAGATACGGTTAGTGTTAATAATAAAAGCATTTATCCTATGATGAGTGTATTTAAGGTTCATCAGGCATTAGCTCTTTGCAATGATTTTGACAAAAAAGGCCTTTCCCTTGATACCTTGGTAAAGATAAATAGGGAAAAACTTGATCCAAAGACATGGAGCCCTATGATGAAAGATTATTCAGCACCAGTTATATCGTTGACAGTAAGAGATCTGTTGCGCTATACTCTTTCCCAGAGCGACAATAATGCAAGCAATATCATGTTTAAGAATATGCTCAATACTGCACAAACAGACAGTTTTATAGCGAAACTCATACCACGTTCGAGTTTTCAGATAGCTTATACAGAAGAGGAAATGTCCGCTGACCATGACAAAGCTTACTCTAATTACACATCTCCTCTTGGTGCTGCAATGTTGATGAATCGTTTGTTTACAGAAAGTCTTATCAGTAATGAGAAACAAGATTTCATTAAGAATGCATTGAAAGAATGTAAAACAGGTATAGATAGGATAGTAGCTCCACTTCTTGATAAAGAAGGGGTTGTAATAGCACATAAGACAGGTTCTGGTGATGTCAATGAAAATGGTATTCTTGCAGCTCAGAATGATGTAGCCTATATATGTCTGCCTAATAAGGTCTGCTATACCTTAGCTGTATTTGTTAAGGATTTCAAGGGAAATGAATCACAAGCGTCACAATTTGTTGCGCATATATCAGCGGTAGTATATTCTTTATTAATCAATACTGCGTTAAATTAATATTTAATCGTCTGTAAATCAATAACTTATATTAAGAAATGCTTATAAAAACTTAACTGTAAAAAGTTGGTCAAGTCGCTGATTTTCAGTAACTTTGTAGATCACGACAAATACAATATTACATGAATACAGGACTTGACCAATATATGGATATCTTTAAAGATGCAGTTGAAGATTCAGCTGCAAAGATAACAAAAAGTTTCGAGAAAATACTCATCGAGGTGATAATTTTGTTCATGGTAATACCAAGAAAGATAAATTTCACCCAAATGGGGAGGTATGGCTTGCATGTTGAGCAAACCTATCGCAACGCATTCGGCTTGAAAAAGTCGAAGTGCATTGATTGGCTCAAACTTAATGTCTCACTTGCCAAGCGCTTCTTGGGTAAACAGGGAAGATGGGCTATTGCCATTGATCCCAGCTACATCAGTAAAGCTGGCAAGAAAACACCACATATCGGTCGTTTTTGGTCAGGATGTGCTCAGTCTGTTAAACATGGTCTCGAAATCATGGGTATTGGACTCATTGATATTGATACCAAAGACTGCATGATGTTAAGAGCCCACCAGTCGCTAAATAATAAAGAACTGAGTCTTAGAAACAAGACTATGGTAGATTTCTATATCAGCGTCATTAAGCGTTACCGCAAGGAACTTCTCAAACTCTCAACCCTCATAGTTGCAGATGCTTACTTCTCTACAAGTACATTTGTTAATGGGATAAAGAAAGAAGGTTTCTCTTTGATAAGCCGCTTTCGTGACAATGCTT
>NZ_QSIG01000107.1:0-1865 GCF_003468525.1 Prevotella sp. AM34-19LB
AACTTTATAATTGGACACTACAAAGTTACTTAAAATCAACGAGATGCACAACTTTTTCTCCATAAAAATATACTAATTTTCAGGCGGTTTTTTAATTCCGCCAACAGGTAGCAGTAAGTAAGGGTGCAGATTTTGTTTTTAATCATCAAAGATACCAGATAAAAGCTAATAGACCAAGTGGCAAGCCCGGAAGTAAAGTCACAAAGGTTCCTAAAGCAACGAATTATCTTTGGGATAAACTCATTTGGATTCTATATGACCAACATTATGTAATGCTAGAAGCTTGGGAATGGGATGTTGAAGACTATAAATTAGAATTTGATGACAAAAAAAGAATTTCTCCCAACGATTATAGAAAAGGGAAATGCCTATTCACAAAGATAGAAGACAAAGTTTAAAGCCGCTACAAGAAATATATGGATTTACATAGGGGGATGCATCAGATAAAAATGCATCCCACCGTATTTCCATCCTTATCCTTTATTGCCATATTCATCTTTATTTTAATAAGTTTCTTCCGCCTGTATCTTCAAGAATTTTCATCTGCTGAATGGCAATCTGATTGAGTTTGATAAGTCGCTCAGACTGCGCCATACCATCATTGATAAATACAGCGTTGAGATTCTCCATATTTGAGAGACAGATAAGTTCATTAATACTGGCATAGTCACGAATGTTTCCTTTCTTGTCGGGATTCTGCTCACGCCATTGTTTCGCAGTCATACCGAACATGGCGATGTTGAGTACATCCGCTTCATCAGCATATTTCATAGCAGCTTGCTCACGAGTCACCTCCGCAGGAATGAGATTTACTTTGATAGCATCCGTGTGAATGCGATAGTTTATCTTAGATAGTTCCCGCTTGGCAGACCATGCCAATTGTTTCTGCTCATCAGCTTTAAGACGTTGATACTCTTTTACCAACAAAAGTTGGAAACGAGGACTAATCCACATTCCGAAGTGGTACACAATGTCTCGATGAGCATAAGTTCCACCATATCAACCAGCTTTGCCATGATGCCTATTGCACCTGTTCTTTGAATCCATGCCTGTACAGAAAGCACGAAGTTGTCGCTTCCTGCTGCATTTCTAATTGTATCGAATTCGGTACAATTTAACAGATTATTTAGCATATCTTTTCACCGATATTCCAACATAGCAAGTAGCTGGGCTATTGCGCTCAACCACTTACGGTAAAAGTTATGACACTCTATCTATTGGATGGTAATCCAGATACTTTCGTCTCGGTCGCGAGCCGCTATCATGGCGTTGATGAGTCGCTGCAGCCAGATGCGGGAGTCCACCACCATACCCTCGAGCATGTTCTCCCCAACGAGGATGCAGCCTTGCGTGTCGTCAGGATGACAGCAGCTGGCTGTCAAAGGTATGAGCCAATTTGCTCTTACATCTATCTCATTATCTGTCAGCGAGTTACTATTTACGCTTACATCGATTAGCTTTGACTATGCCTGCGCCAAAGAAAAATAAGCTTTTCTTACCATATTAATATATAATGTTAAAGGGTTGGACTGCGAGATATTCACCAAATTTCAGTTTCAGGAACGGCACCGAATTCCTATAAACAAAAAACGCCCGCAACCAGACTTTACTTGCCTGATTACGGGTGCAAAGGTACGAAAATATTTTTGTATTTACCTAGTACGTACTATGTACGCGTACTAGTACTATCTTTTTCCTGATGCTGCCATGATACCCAGGGTGCGAGGTATCTAAGAGGGTGTTCAGTATTCAGTATTCAGTTTTTTTCGCGATAGTTACCCTTTCCATGGTTATAAATTGTAAGTAGATATTTTTATATATTATATATATATATAATATACTATTTATACAGAGGATGGCAACAA
>NZ_QSIG01000108.1:0-1666 GCF_003468525.1 Prevotella sp. AM34-19LB
CCTCCAAAAGGTGTGAGTTTTTCGAATTTTATTTGTACCTTTGCAGCGCCTTGTTACGATTTTCGCTTGTTTTCTAATTGCAACACTAAGATAAGTGAAAAATCTGACACGGCAAAATCCTAGGCAACTTATTGTTGCTCAGGAACTTATAAATAAAGTTAAATTATAGTGTTGCGGAATTAAGGATTATTTATTAAAGAATTATTATATGACAAAGAAAGAACACACTACGATTACAGAGTTATTTCAAGTTTTGGACTTGTTGGAAAGCCTGGACATGCAGTTTTGGTTGGATGGAGGCTGGGGAGTGGATGTCTTGTACGGACAGCAAACCCGCTTGCATAGAGATATTGACATTGATTTTGATGCCAATTATACAGACCAACTCCTTGATCTTTTGCAGGAGAGAGGATATCAAATTGAAACAAATTGGTTGCCCACCCGTGTGGAACTGTATAGCAAAGAATTAGGCTATATTGATATCCATCCTTTTGTCTTGAATGCGGACGGCACTTCCAAACAAGCCGACTTGGATGGAGGCTGGTATGAATTTCAACCGGACTATTTTGGAACAGCAGTCTTTGAAGGCAGAAGCATCCCTTGCATTTCTGCAAAAGGGCAACAAGTATTCCATTCGGGCTACGATTTAAGAGAGAAGGATATTCACGATTTATCTATAATTAAACAATGTATAACAACAATGAGCCTAACAATTAGATAAGAACAAGAAAATGACAGAAAAACAAATTGTCTGGTATATCTTACTTACAGAAGTAAAGATAGACAGTGACACCCAGTCTGTCACATCCCTGAGTGTAGCTCCATTGGCAGTCTTGCCGGAATTCCAGCGTAAGGGAATTGGGGGGGATGTTGATTCAGTAAGCCCATCAGAGGGCAGCACTTTTGGGTTACGGCACAGCAGTCGTATTGGGGCATAAAGAGTATTATCCTCGATTTGGCTATCGCAAGGCTATCGATTTAGGAATTGAATTTCCTTTCGAAGTCTCTCATGAATATTGCATGGTGGCTGAATTAATACCTGGAGCTACTGAGAATGTGAAAGGTATGGTTTGTTATCCAACTGACTTTAAATAGTTTAACAAGTAAAATTCATTATATAACTCGGACTGGGTATTTCAATTTCCCAGTCCGTATTCTGATAGTACTTATTCAATTGGAAGATTGTGTTGCTTCAAGAATGAAAGTTTATCCCAATACCCTCTTTGAAAGACGATTTTGTTATCTTTTACATGAAAAAATCCGCATCCACGAAGTCCAAGAGAGTCTTTCCATTCCATGATAGCCCATTCGCCATCTTCAAAAATATTTTCCACCATACAAACCATTTTAGCAGTGGCAAATTCATTCACAAACATTTTGTAGATTGATTCTTTACCTATTATTGGTTCGTTTGCGACTTGATGATTTACTGCATTAGTAGCATACAGCTCTGCTATATGATAAGCATCTGCTTTGTTAAAGCAATCTATCCATTTTTCCAAAACTTCTTTAGGCTTCATTTTTTATAAATTCTTAGGATTTTGATTCTGTAATAAACCTAAAATCCGCAACTATCATCCAATACACGATTAAGGGTAGATTTATGAGTCGTTAGTAGCAGCTTTCAGTAAAAAGCAACAGCACAACATCAATATGTAGCCACCAT
>NZ_QSIG01000109.1:0-1631 GCF_003468525.1 Prevotella sp. AM34-19LB
TAGGGTGTCCAGTTCTATGTTCCAATATTAACTCACTTGTTTGAGAGTTTTGGTTCGTTCTGTCACCCAGTTTTTGGACAAGTGCTCGGTAGTCCAAGCATCAATGTCCTTAAGTTTAACATTCACTAAGCGCTCTTTGAAATTAAATGTTTTAGTAACGGATTCGTTCACGACTTTTGGATATAATGGTATCATTAGAGCAAAAGGAGTTATGCCATACAGCTTGTTCGGTGACTTCTTGCTTTTGTATATACCAAAAGTAGATTCAATGATGTCTGAAGAGATGCAGATATTCATATCCTCAGTAAGTTGCGCTTCTTCCTTTCGGAAGTACTCCAGCATCTTCAAGCCAAGGTGAGCTTGACGAGGATAAGCATTTCCTATAACATGAGCAACTATGTATGACTGGCACTCCTTACTCGTCTTGCAGGAAAAGCCTTTGTTTTTACAGATATGCTCTATATGCCTGATGGCATCCAACGCATCCATGAGTTCTTGCAACAAAGATTCATAGTCGTTGATGAAAGCATACGCTTCCTGCATTTCTTTTGGGAGTTTGTTGTAACAAGCAAGCATAGAGTTGCCCCAGATTACCCATTCAGACATATTCATGAATCTAGCAATAGTCCTCATGTTCGGTGGTAGCAAATATGCTTTATTTGTCAGATGGTATTGCAGTCTTTTCTTTCCTAAAAGTGTTGTAAGCTCAACAAAATCAGGCTGTTTTTCATACACCTTTTTGAGAATAACACCCATAGAATGACTGATGTCCGCATAATGCACATATCCAGAGTCCAAGATACCCCTTACAAGGTTATGAGCATTGTCACTAATCACATATTGAGGTTCTGAACCTGCAGATATAGTGACTTCGCTTATCTTGTTTTCGATATCTTCACCCTTGAAGTTTGCTCCTACCGTCATGTTTAAAACTGTCACATCTTCATGTTTGACAGGTCGATCTTGATGCTCTGATGGAATGGCTAGAGCCAAAAGTAGTTTCTGACCGTTTATAGCGATGCTCTCATCCATAATCATGGCAAACTTTTTGCCTTTGCATGGCTGGTCATCTTGATAAACAGACAGTCCCAACTTCTTTATCCAGTTTTCCACCGTATTGTAGCATGGACTTTTTCCGAAGTTCTCACCAAGTACTTCGGAGAATATCTCCAAGATCTTCACTACAGTTCGAAGGCCACAGCCAGTACGCATGTAGATAAGAACACAAAGTTGAATTACTACAAGAGGGAATCTATGTCCGGGAACAGGTGCGAGAGTAATGCTCTTTGTTCGTTGGTCATAGTTATTTTCTGAACGTCTTTTTTTTTGAGTTCTTTCCGAAGACCTTTGATAGTGTTTGTATTCTTCACTTCTTTGCCTTCAAGTTGCTTAACTCTTTTACGAAGACGTTTTAACTCTTCCTCAGGGGTCTCTTTATGCTGTTTTGAATCTAACTTTTTCATTGATTATAAGTATTTGTAATTATGTGCAAAGATACTAAAAATCAACGAGATACACAAATTTTCAAAGAACTATTTCGTTACATGAAACGTTAAATATCAGAGCGTAATATTAACAATTAACAGGGATGTTTCCAGCTTGTTTTCAAGAACAGAGAACTGGACACCCTA